>NZ_JBSFDA010000258.1:0-9984 GCF_053593675.1 Streptomyces sp. NPDC002156
AGCCCGTCCGGCGTTTGAGGACGAAGGGGGGTCTGGGGGCGCAGCCCCCAGGGATGGGACGGGTAGGGGCGGCGGGGGCGAAGAAACTACTTCGGCTCCTCCACGCGCTTCTTCAGGCCCGCCAGCGCCCGGTCGATGATGACCTTCTCCGCCTTGCGCTTGATCATGCCGAGCATCGGGATCTTGACGTCCACCGTCAGCTGGTAGGTGACCTCGGTCGAACCGGCCCCCGCCGCCTTCAGGATGTAAGAGCCGTCCAGCGCCCGCAGCATCTGCGACTTGACGAGGGTCCACGAGACCTCGTTCTCGCCGGTCCAGGTGTAGCCGAGGGTCTGGTCGTCCTTGATCGCGCCGGCGTCCATGACGAGGCGGACCTGCTCGGCGCGGCCCTGGGTATCGGTCTTCAGGACCTCCGCCTCCTTCACCTCGCCGGTCCAGTCCGGGTAACGGGCGAAGTCGGCGATCACCGCCATCACCTCGTTCGGTGCCGCCTCGATCGTGATGCTCGAACTGGTGAATTCAGCCATCGCTGTGGCTCCTCCAGATGCGGTCCGGTGAGGGAGGTTTGGTGCGCACGTATGTGCAGCGTGAAGGCTACCCCGCGCAGCCCGGCCCGCTGTCATCCGCACCCGCCCTCACCAGCCGAAGGGGCTCCGCCCGGCACGTGGCCGAACGGGGCGCTTCCGTGTCTGTTCAGTCGCTGAACGACGACTTTACAGCGGTGACGATGTCTGCCGCCTGGTCGTCGGTGAGGCTCGGGACCTAGCTGACGAGAAGCTGGTGCCGAGACCATGCTCAAGCCCCGCCCAATGCGCCGGGGGAGATGCATGGACGGGGCTCGACTCGAACCGGTGCTACGACGCCGTCTCGGTGTCGCTGTCGTCGTCAGCCTCGTTGGGGTAGAGGCTTTCCGGCGTGTGGGTGCGGACGTGCCTGTCCGCGAGTGACCCTTGCGTGTTCTGCGGTGTGCCGTTCGTCCGGTCCCGCTCGATTGCTGCCTGTGCCGCCGCTACGGTTCGCTTGGCGATTCCCATTACCGGTTGTCCGCCGTCACCGACTTGCCCTCGCAGAGGAACTGCGCGGGCCCGAAGCCGTCGAGAACGGCGAGTGCCCGGCGGACGCGGCTTTCCTGGTACGGCTCGGTGAAGGTGTTCAGGGTGTGCGGCTGTACCCATCGGTAGGCGGTCAGTTCCGGCTCTTTGCCGTCTTCCGGCTCGGGCAGCGTGACGGCCGCGGTGTTCAGCAGGGTCCCGCCGTCGAAGACGAGGTTGTACCCCTCGGTGACGCCGGTCTCCTCGTCGTGCGGGATGTAGTCGACCAGGAGCAACCGGCCCGGCCGGAAGTTGGCAAGCCCGGTCTCTTCGGTCACTTCACGGGCGCACGCCTCGTGTGCGGGCTCGTCGCCGTGTGCTCCGCCTCCCGGCAGGATGCACCCGTCCTTGTAGGACGGTTCGACCATGAGGACCGCTCCGCTCTCGTTACGGATCAGCGCGAGAGCGCCGATGCGCCGACCGGGCGGGTTGGTCAGGTCAATGTCACTGTGCAAGACATCTCCTCGTTGTGTGGGCACGCCAAAGCGCGCTCCTGGCTTTGGGGGATGAGATATAGGAACGGGGCCCCGCCCATGCGTCACGGGGATTTGGGACGCATGGGCGGGGCGGCCGACGCGCTGAGCCTTGCTCGGGCCGTCCTCAGCGGGCCGGAGTCACCAGCGGACAGGTTCCGCGCTGCCACCGACGCATACGGGGCAGGGGCGTTTCTCGGTCCATCCGCAGAGTTGACACCCGCCGAATCCGCAGCACCCGTCACACCAGATGGACCGGTGCCCGGTACAAAGCCCGCAGTAGCTGGGTGAGTTCAGTGGGAGGGGATGCTTCCTGATGCTCTCGGCGCGCGTCCGGTGGGGCTCCCTGACAGCATTGCGACACCGCTGCTCCGGGGCGGTTGTCACCCAACTGCTTCAACGGGGCTGTCGGAGTCGTTCTCGTCGTCTTCGATGTCCTCCGGCACGGGCAGGCGCATTCCGCGCGACTCGGCCACCCTCAGCGCGTCCCGCAGGCACTCGGCGAGACGAACCCCGGCGTACTTCAACTCTCCAGTTGACGCCGTCTGGTCGTCGAGCAAATTGCCCGCGTGCTGAAGCACTTCCGAGCCCATCGCAAGCTGAATGGTTTCCATCTCGTCGGCGAGCCGGGACAGGTATCCGCCCGCGTTGTCCGTGCTCAGCAAGCACCGCTTGCCGTCCGTCGTCCAGGGCAGCAACCGCACATGGCGTCCTGAAGGAATATCGGCAAGGTCCTGCCGTCGCTGCCGGTCGTTGTCCGTTCTCTGCATCGCTTCGGCCCCCTCTGATGGTTCCTCGGTAGAGGGAACCTACGGGCGCTCAGAAGCTCATTCCACGTGCTCACAGCGGTAGTTCAGCGTTTTGAGCAGCGGAAGTACCACGCTCCGCAGCGCCTACCCGGCGACCCGGAGATGAGCCGCCATGCTGCGCATATCTTCCGTCAGTGTCCGCTTGCGGGTCTTGAGGATGTCCGCCATCACACGCCGGGCCATAGGCTGATGGGTCATCCACTCACTGGCTGTACGGCGGATACGGGTCAGCTCGTCCATGGCGTCCTGGTGCGACCCGAGTACGACGTGAGCGCGGGCGACGTCCAGCCGGTGCCGGCCCCAGTTGTTGGTGCTCAACGTCCCGTAGTTCCGCACCGCCTTGCCACTTAGCGGCCCGTCGTCGGCCCGGCGCAGCACGCCCCGCGCATCGCCGACCAGCGACAGATCCTCAACGGCTTTCGCCTCCACAGTGACGGGGCCGAACGCGCTCCAGTGCGCGGGGAATTCGACGTGTTCACCGTCCAGCGCGCCCCCGGCGGTCCGTGCCATCCTGCGAGCTTCCTGCGCCACGTCCGGCCGGTTGTTGCGCACCGATGCCGCCGCGACCCTCAGCCACAGTTCACCCCACACAGCGAGGTTCGCGGGAGTCGCTTCGGACATGCGCGGTTCGATCTCCTGTGCCGTCTGCGCTGCCAGTTGTTCGGACTCGTCGAACCGGTCCTCTCGCAGCAAGAGCCAGCACAGCCCCACGACTCCTGTTGCCGCCAACTGAGTCTGGCCGGTCTCGCGGGCAAGGCGGATGGCCTCAGCGAGCGCGAAATAGGCCATGTCGTACTGCCGGACCTGCGTCAGGTACTTGCCCGTGAGCAGCAGCGCGTGAGCCCGAGCAATCGTGGCGTGCTGCTGCTCCTCACCTTCGAGGGTGGCAACGGCAGCTTCGGAGGAACGCAGCAGACCGGGCAACTTCCGCGCGACGGACGTGTACCGGTCGGCCTGATAGAGCGCGTGACCGTCCTGCACGCCTTGCCGGATGGCGGAGACTTCCCCGGCTTCACCGGGTTCAGCCAGCGGCACTGAGAGCCCGACCGGGGGCATGAGAGACCGCCTCAGCTCCGCCAGATACCGGCGGTTCGCCTCATCCTCGGTGCCCAGTACGGACGTCGGAGCCTCGGTGGCGAATAAGGCAGACGTCGAGACCCCCAGCGCGCGGGCCAGGGCAGCAAGCGTGTCCATGCTGACATGCCCTCCCTGCTCGGCCTTGCGCACGGTGCTCAGCGAGAGATCCGCCGCCTCCGCCAAGCCCTCTTGGCTCAGTCCGGCCGTACGGCGGAACTTCTTGACGTTGTCTGCCAACCCTGTGGACATCGGCACTCACCTCACGTCAAGCGTATGCCCCCGCCGTAGCCGGGCAACTCTGATCAGTCAAGCCGGACCGCTCGCCAGATCATCTGATGCGCCGCCAGAACGGGAAAAGGCCCCGCACCCAACCTCCCGGACGGGGAGGTGAGTACGGGGCATTACTCTCAGCGCTGTCAGCCGTTCACAACGCCTGTCAGCCGTGCGGCGGCCTTCCCGCCGAACAGCGCGAGACCGCAGTAGAAGTCGATGCGAGTCCGGTAGACGGGCTTGTCGTGGGCCTCACCCAGGTCGGTTGCCTGTACTCCGCCGTTGGTCAGCCCGGACACTCCGGCGTCCGCCTCGGAGGAGCCGAAACGCACGGCGTAGATGTCACCGGTCGCCTTGCCGCTCGTTTCCGTCGTGAGCGGCAGCACGTCCGTGCCGTCGAGTCTCTGCCCTGCATCCAGCAGCGGGACCCCGTTCCACATAGTGGCGCGCTTCCCGGCTATCTCGTTGACCAGGAGTTCACCCCCACCGAGCCGGCGGAACCCGGAGACAATTTTGGCCCGAAGCGCACCGTTCATGTAGAGCGCGCCGTTCGATCCACTGATCCCCCGCACTTGTGCGGTGAGAGCGTCCAATGTGTCGAAGAAGTCGTAGCCGCTGGCGACGGGCCCCACACCCTTCGCGTCGATCACCTGGTTTCCCATGAGCCTCTTGCGCAGACCGTCGAAGCCCTTCGGGTTCACCAGCACATCGCCGTTGAAGAACTGGTCGGAGAAGTGAATCGATGCCGCCTTGATCTTCATGTGGGTCTGAATAGCTCGCTGGTCGTTCAGGTTGCCGCGTGTCTGGACGATGAACTTGTCCAAGTCCGCGTCCCCGCCGAGGATGGCAAGCGTTTCAACACGTTGGTTGAGTGCACCCACACTCTCCGGGTACGCCTCGTTTACCGCACGGAACGCGACGCCGGGCAGAGTGGATTCCTCGTTGTACTTGTATGCGCTCCCCTCAACTTGAATCAACGGCAGGCGGTCAAGGATCGGAGACTCCTGAACGAAAGTCTCAACCACCCCGCGCTGCAACTGGTCAAGAGTGAGCTTTGCCGATTCGGCAAGGGTGAGTGCCATATTTTCCTTCACTAGTGGTTTCAAATCCGGAATCGGATGAGCGCCCGGTTATTTCAGGCATCCCGGATTCCCGGATAAAGGGTGGGCTGCCACTACGTCGAAGTAGGCGCCCGGAGCCCATGAGGCTTGCCCAGCAGTCACCAAGGGGCGCGAGCGGCACGGGTAGACCGTCAGTCGAAAACTCCGTCATCCTCGCCCCCGCTGAATTCCGGCGGGGTGATCCGGGTTGCCGATGCGGGGCTCAGCCCCAACTCACCGACCAGCGACCGGAAGTGACTCCGGTACTGGTGGGCGATCGTCACCCACGGACTCTTGACGTTCCCGCGTTCCGTCTCGACCACCAGACCTGTACGGGACAACTCCCGTTCCGCCTGCCAGAGCCGAGCGACTGTCACGCAATACTCGATAGCCGTTTCCCGCTGCGGGTCGGTCAAGCCCGCCGACACCACCAGGGCGGGAATCGTCCGCGCCCACACGTCCGCCGCCTTCCCACGCACATCCTCGGACGAGTCGCCGGGCAACAGCTCGGACCAGTCCGGTTCGATCGGGTCCAACGGCGTGAACCGCGCGCCCTCGCTGTTGCGGTCGGGACGGAAGGTGCCCTCGCGGACGGCTTGCATATGTGGTTTAGGTTTGGCACCTCGAAATGCCATCGTCTCCAGCCCGTTACAGGTACCTATCGACTCTTACTGTTCGATTCTTTGGGCCTATGTCATCCAGCCAGCCAAGACGAACCTCCACTACCTGAGATTGGGTCTTTCGGGTGCTCTTAGGAATATCTAGCGGCAAGATCGCTTGGCCGCCAGGTCGCAGGTCTAGAGGGAACTGATTGCGAGCGCGTGAGGTGAATTTTGGAACGTTTTCGTGAGAAGGGATCGGGTGCATGGAAACCCCGACATTGCGCGCCATGGCCGGCCCGCTATTATCGATCACGAGGAAGAGATTTGAGTAACCGTCCCTTACGAATCTGGCTCCGAGGGTTGCAGATCTCTCGCCCTCTTGCCGCTCCCGTTCAATCCTCGCTACGTCCGCAGCGCTGGCAGCAGAGGCTTCTGCAGCTCGGGCGCTGCGGAATGCAAAGATACATGCCCCGATCGACAGCAGAAGCCCCAACATTGCGGCAACGGCCGAAACTCCAGCGAACGTGTCGGTGGTGGAAATGGCGACTTGGCCCCCTCGATACCCCATGGCGATTTCGTGCCCAGGCGCCGTGATCATTAATCGGGGTGAGGGTGCTAAGGAATTTCCGGAACGAGATACCCCTTCCGCAGAAACGTTTCAATGGGCCATACGAGTTTTTTGCCTCCCTGCCGTTCTTTTGCGGGAGGGCGAGGGGGTCCCCGCCTGGTCGGCTACGACCGGCGAGGCTGGACCCGCTCGGCAGCCCAACCGCCCGGCTGGTGCTTCGCGGTCTCCCTGTTGTGGCACGACGTGCACAGCGGACGGAGACGAGACCACGCGTCCAGATCTTCAACGCCCTTGGCGACCAGCGCACGGCGTGACTCGGGGAAGTGGTCGGCAACGGTCGCCGTCTTGGTGCACAGCACGCACCACGGATGCGCGTACAGGTAGCGCCGCCGGATGCGTTCCCACTTGACCCCGTATCCCTTGGCCGTGGTCGTCCCGCGCTGCTGCTCCGCTTCCTTGGCGTGCTGGGGGCAGCGTCCGCCCGTGGTCAGTTCCGGGCAGCCGGGTACCGAGCAAGGGGGGCGGGGCTTGCGAGGCATGGGGGATCACCTCCGAACCGGGGGAAGTGGGGTGAAGTGGGGACCGCTCGGTGTAGCGGTGAGGGTCTCTCGCGTGCTAATTGCGAGCGCCCTAAGCGGGGCAATACGGCCACGGTTTGGCGTAGCTGTGCCGCTCGCTATGTGGTATTTGCCGGGCTCTGAAAGTGGCGAGGAAGTGGCGAAGGTTTGGCGTAGCGGTGCCACGTTCCCGTACGGCTGAATTGGGTCATGCCTCAAACGACAGACAACCAACGGCCGGTGTTCGAACTCCGCTGCGGCGGGCTGTACTTGGCGATTCAGCGCGTCCCCGGATGGGTGGTGGCAGCTCTCGCCACGACCACGGGAAGCGCACTTGCCGCGTGGCTCACGTCCCGGTGATAGTTCCTGTGGGGAAGTCCTCGCCCGTCTTGGCCAAGTGGCATCCGTGGCAAAGGGGTTGAACGTTCGTGTCCGTGTCCTCGCCACCGAGGGCGAGCGGCTGCACATGGTCCACATCCACCACGTCCGCGAGGACGAGCGACCCGCACCGCGCACAACGGGCACCACCACGGGCACCGACCAGGGCACGAAGCCGAGCGGCACCCGAGAACACCCGGACCAGCACCGCGCGACGGACCCGCCGAGCACGCACCGAAGCACGCCGTTCGTAGACCTGGTGGTGACCCTCGCAGCGGCCCCGGTGAGTGGCGGGCTCGGTGCAGTCAACACACCGCATGCTCACCCCCTGGTCGTCGTTCTGGCCTGTCTGCGCAAGCGACCTGAAAGGCAACATGCCTGTGCCCATGGGCAGCGTGCTCACGGGCATCCGGCCACTCGTTGTTGCGTGCCCACCCCGGACTTGAACCGGGGAACTCTGCGGCCGATATCCCCGATCCGGGGCCAGTACCGCGCACCTCTACCGTTGGGTCAGTGGGCTTGGCGTTGCCCTCGCCGGCGAGACCGGTCCGGGCATGGTGGGGAGACCACACGGGCTTACAACCCGTTTCGGCGACTCGCGGACGAGCCGGTTACTCATGGGCGGTGCAGTCTCCCCGCGCTCTGCCTCACGACCCCTGCGGCCACCCCGAACGGGTGCGTGGTGCACGGGCAGAGCTGGTGAGAGTCGGGCACTCAGACCGCCGTTTCCGGGCTGGTGGGGTGCGCGGTAACCCGCTCTCACTGTGTTGTGGGGACCAACGAATTCCCGTCCCCGCTGTGCGGTGACTTTCGCTCGCTCGGTCCCTCATTGGCTTGTGGGGACCACCAGATTCCCGAGCCCCGAGCATGACGGGATGACGGTTCGGATGCCGTTTTGGTTTTCTCTCTATTTTTCTATGTGCATTCAAAAAAGTAGGTCTAACCGTCATACCGTCATGGGCTGCCCGCTGGTCGCGCTGCCTGCCCGGAGCCCCGAGCGTCCGTGTGCGGGCGCAAGTCAGCCCCGGCGGTCACATGGACTACCGGGGCTGTCTCGGGGTGGTACAGGGGGCTAGGCGAGGACCGGAACCCGCTCGGGCACCAGCTCGGCAACGGGCTCGGGGTGCTCTCGGGCGGGGTCGGCAACGGGCTCGGCGAGCACGTGCACCGGTTCGGCCGTGGTCTCCGCAAGCCGTGCCACGGCACCGGGCACCGGGGGAACGTCCGTGCCGTTGGCTTCGGCTTCGGTGTCCGCAGCGGCTACGGCCACACCTTCCGCGGCGGGGTCCAGCTCACCCGTCATGGTGAAGTCCACGCGGGACGTGTCCAGCTTCCGCCACCCGCCACGGGTACCGCGCCGGACGTCCAGACGGGCACCCGCATCCATGAGCATGGCGCGGCGGGCGGTGTGGTCGGCTGCATGCCATTCGTCGGCGTAGGTGCGGCCCGTGGGCGTTACCGTCCGCGTCGGAGCCACCTTCTCGCGCCCTTCCAGCTCGGCTATGCGCGCGTCCAACGCGTCCGCGCGTTCCTGCCATGCGTGCGCGGCGTGCTTGGACTTCTGCCGTCCCTTCTGTTCCTGGTGCTCGCTGAACTCGGCAAGGGTGGCGAGCAGTTCGGGCTCCGGGTCGTAGCCGGGGACGCTCACGACCGTGTTCACGGAGATCGTTCCGGCAAGGCGCAAGAACTCTTCCGTCACGTACGCGTCCGCCCAATTCGCGCGGATGCTGCTCGGCTCGGCGCAGCGTTCGCCCCGTGTGGCGGCGGTGCACCCGTAGTACTGATTGCTTCCGCTTCCCTTGGGGCGTAGGTACATGCGTCCCTTGCATCCGGCGCAGTGGATCACCCGCAGCAGCAGCGCAACCGTGTCCCGGCGGATACGCGGGCCGGTGGGGCGGCTCGTCTCGGCGAGCAGGGTTCCTACCTGGTCGAACTCGGTCCGCGTCGTGATCGGCGTAGTGGTGATCATGACGGGGGTGCCGTCCTTGTCCCGGACCGGGTTCCCGTCGTGCACCTTCCAGCCGAGCATGGTGTAGGAGGTGAGAATGCGTTTGATGTGGGTCGCCTGCCAGCGGTGACGTTCGCGCCGTGTCCCGGGGCGTCCCTTGACTCCGCTGCCGGTCATGCCGCCGGTCGGCTTGCCTCTGCGCATGGCCTGGTGGTCGCGAGAGGACGGCACCTTGTCATCGTTGAGCCCGATGGCAATCTGTGTCAGGTTCTTCCCGCTCAGCAGTTCCCGCACGATGCGCTCGATGACCCGCACGGCGTCCGGGTCGGCAATGAGGGTCTTGCCGATCCCGCCGTGTTCCTTGGGCATCGGCACGGACATGTAGCCGTACGGGATGGCACCGCCCGCCCAGCGCAGTTGCATAGTGCGCATGGCTGCCTGTGCACCGCTGACCCGGTCCCGCGTGCTCTGCGACTCGACCTGTGCCGCGAACGCGAGCATGAGCATCATGAGTTCGCTCATGGGGTCCATCGGGTTGCGGAAGTCGAACACCAGCCGACCCCCGCCGATACCCTCGGCAAAGACCAACATCTTGCGGTGCTCGCGGGCCCACGCGGCAAGCTCGTGCATGTGCGCCATGGACCGGATGGCACGGTCGAAGCGCCACCACACGAGCGCATCGAAGTCGTCCGGACGGGCGAGCCACCCGCCGAGCTGCGGACGGTCGAAGGGACCGAACGCGGACGCGCTCACGTCCAGGTCGACGGCTTCGCGCAGTGCGTCAGCCTCGCCGAAATCGATCCCGAGGGCTGCCGCTGCAATGTCGTCGGCTTCACGCTGCCGCTCGGGGCTGGTGGTCTCGTCCGTCATCACGGACAGCCGGACACACCGCACACCCCGCAGGGTCTCGGTGTAGACCGTGCCCGCCAGAGGGCTCCGGGGTGTAGTCGTCATGTCCCGTGTAGGGACCGACACATTCCCGTCAGGGCGGACGAGCGGGGCGGCAAGGGTGCTCACCTGTGATCACTCCAGAGTGGTACGTCTGGAGTATCCGGACCGGCGTTTGAGGACGAGCGCGTTCAGCGCGATACGGGGGTCTGGGGGCAGAGCC
>NZ_JBSFDA010000259.1:0-9565 GCF_053593675.1 Streptomyces sp. NPDC002156
GTCGCGGCGTCCGCGAATCTGCCGATGCTGCTCTACTCGCTGTTCTGGGGCGGCTTCACGACCCGGCCCGCGGCGTGTTCGGTTCATTTTTGCTGCGGGCCCGGTGGGGGCTGGTCGCGCAGTTCCCCGCGCCCCTGTCGGGGCGCTGCGCGCGCCCGACTTCGGCCAGGTCCGTTAGAAGGTCTGCAGGGTGACCAGCGTGATCCGGAGGCCGCCCGCGACCCCTGTCGCTCCCTCGGTCTCGATGCGCACCCGTTGCCCCGGTCGCAGCAGTCTCAGGCCGCCCGCTTCGAACGCGGGTGTGTCGAAGGGGACGGGGGTGCCGTCGTCGAGCAGCACACTGCCGCTGCGCGTCTCGGCGTCGTAGGTGTACGCGGTCGCCTGCATGGCGGCAGCCTACTGGCCCGCGATCAGCAGCCCCTCGACCGCGGCCGCCGTCCGCGCCCCCACCCCCAGGGCGAGCGCCGCCCGCAGATCGTCGCCGGTGTCCACGTCCTGGCGTACGGAATTCACCGTCGTGAGTCCGATTTCCACGGCGCCCGATTCGCGATGGCGGGTCCGGGAATGCGGGCCGAAATGCGGAGACAATTCCTGACCGGGTCCTGCGGTCAGCAGAGTGGTGCCGACGGTGGCCGCGTCCGCGAGGAAAGCGCGCGGGAATTCGGCGGCCGCATCCAGGACGCGGGCCAGTTCCAGGGGGCGCAGGGCCGGCAGATCGGCGTTCAGGGCCGCTACGGGGCTGTCCGGCCGTCCTGTGCGCACGGCCGCCGCTCCGTGCGCCAGAGCGGCGTTCAGGCCGCCCAGGGGCTCGTCGGGGACGATCGCGGCCCCCAGTGCGGCCAGCTCGCGGGCGGCGAGGGCATCGTCCGTGACGACCGCCACATCGCGGACCGCCGTGCAGGCGAGCACCGCAGCCACCGTGTCCTGTGCGAAGGCCAGGGCGAGACCGGGGCGGAGCCCGTCGTGGGCGGTGTCCGCGAGCCTGCTCTTGGCCCGCGCCAGGGGCTTGAGGGGTATGACCACTGTCCACTGCACGAGCGTTCCGTACCTCCCTCGGCCACTCCGGCTGCGCACCCGGCGCTCTCCCGGTCGCAACCATTGTCACCTGGCTGTCATCAAAGCCCATCCGGCGGTGTCGGTGCCGGGGCGTACGGTGTTCTCGACAGACCGGAAGCCTGGGGCGACACTTGTGCGGCCCCCAGGTCAACCGGCCGGAGGTCCTGGCCCAGGCCCTAGAGGAAGGTGTCCGCGTGCCCCGCCGCAGAATCGGCTTCTGGTACCGCCTTGCAGCGGTCATCTGCAAACCGCCGCTGGTGGTTCTGATCAAGCGGGACTGGCGCGGATCGGAGAACATTCCGGCGGCTGGTGGATTTATCACCGCGGTGAACCACAATTCGCATGCCGATCCCTTCGCCTACGCGCACTACCAGTACAACAGCGGCCGTGTTCCGCGTTTTCTGGCGAAGAGCGCGCTTTTCAAGAAGGGATTCGTCGGCACCATGATGCGTGGCACCGGACAGATCCCCGTCTACCGCGAGACCACCGATGCGCTGAGCGCCTTCCGCGCCGCGATCGACGCCGTGGAGCGCGGTGAGTGCGTCGTCTTCTATCCCGAGGGCACCATCACCCGCGACCCGGACCAGTGGCCCATGACCGGCAAGACCGGCGCCGCCCGGGTCGCCCTGCAGACCAAGTGCCCGGTGATCCCGGTGGCCCAGTGGGGCGCGAACGAACTGCTGCCGCCGTACGCCGGAAAGCTCAACGTCCTTCCGCGCAAGACCCACCACGTCCTCGCGGGGCCGCCCGTGGACCTCACGCGGTTCTACGACCAGGAGATGAGCCCCGACCTCCTGAAGGAGGCGACGGAGGTCATCATGGCCGCCATCACCCGCCAGCTGGAGGACATCCGCGGCGAGAAGGCGCCCAAGACGCCGTACGACCCGCGTCAGGAGCGGATCGAGCAGCGCCGCCGGACAGCCGCGGAAGAGGCACGGGACGCGCAGGAGGCACGGGACGCCCAGGACGCGCTCGACGCCTTGAAAGCGGTACCAGAAGCAGCACAGGCACGGGAAGTTCAGGAAGAGGGGCAGGGCAAGTGAGCGAGCCGGTCAAGGCGGCGGTGTTCAGCGCGGGATCGTGGGGGACTGCCTTCGGCATGGTGCTCGCCGACGCCGGCTGCGAGGTGACCCTGTGGGCCCGCCGCCCCGAACTCGCCGAGGCGATCAACTCCACGCGTACGAACCCGGACTACTTCCCGGGTGTCGAACTCCCGGAGAACCTCCGCGCCACCACGGACCCCGCACAAGCCGCCCGCGACGCCGACTTCACGATACTCAGCATCCCCTCGCAGACCCTGCGCGGGAACCTCGCCGAGTGGACGCCCCTGCTCGCCCCCGACACGGTCCTCGTCTCCCTCATGAAGGGCGTCGAACTCGGCTCCGCGATGCGGATGAGCGAGGTCATCGAGGACGTCGCCAAGGTCGGCCAGGACCGGATCGCGGTCGTCACGGGCCCCAACCTGGCCCGGGAGATCGCCGCCCGGATGCCGGCCGCCGCCGTGGTCGCCTGTACCGACGACGCCGTGGCCCAGCGCCTCCAGACCGTCTGCCACACCCCGTACTTCCGCCCGTACACCAACACCGACGTCGTCGGCTGCGAACTGGGCGGCGCGGTCAAGAACGTGATCGGCCTCGCCGTCGGAATCGCCGACGGCATGGGTCTCGGCGACAACGCGAAGGGCTCGCTCATCACGCGCGGCCTCGCCGAGACCACCCGCCTCGGCCTCGCGATGGGCGCCGACCCGCTCACCTTCTCCGGACTCGCGGGCCTGGGCGACCTGGTGGCGACCTGCTCCTCGCCCCTGTCCCGCAACCACACCTTCGGCACCAACCTCGGCAAGGGCATGACCCTCCAGGAGACCATCGCGGTCACCAAACAGACCGCCGAGGGCGTCAAGTCCTGTGAGAGCGTGCTGGATCTGGCCCGCAGGCACGGCGTCGACATGCCGATCACGGAGACGGTCGTCGGCATCGTGCACGAGGGCAAGGCGCCCGTCGTGGCCCTCAAGGAACTGATGTCGCGCAGCGCCAAGCCCGAACGACGCTGAGCAAACAGGGGTCTGCGGGCGCTGACTCAGCGCCCTACCACCGGGTACTCTCAACGCGATATGAGCACCGAGAACCTCCCCCAGAGCCCCGAGCAGCCGTCTCGCAAGCCGCGCGTGGCCGTCGTCTTCGGCGGTCGCAGCTCCGAACACGGGATCTCCGTGGTCACCGCCGGCGCCGTGCTGCGTGCCATCGACCGGACGAAGTACGACGTCCTGCCGATCGGCATCACCCAGGACGGCCGCTGGGCGCTCACCGCGGACGAACCGGAGCGCATGGCGATCGTCGACCGCAAGGCGCCGAACGTCGACCAGCTCGCCGAGTCGCGCGAGGGCGGCGTGGTGCTCCCGCTCGATCCCTCGAACCGCGAAGTCGTCTACAGCGAACCGGGATCGGTGCCCAAGGCCCTCGGTGAGGTGGACGTCGTCTTCCCCGTGCTGCACGGCCCGTACGGCGAGGACGGCACCCTCCAGGGCCTGCTGGAACTCTCCGGTGTCCCGTACGTCGGCGCGGGCGTGCTCGCCTCGGCCGTCGGCCAGGACAAGGAGTACATGAAGCGGGTGTTCACGTCGTTCGGCCTCAAGGTCGGCCCGTACGTGGTGATCCGGCCGCGTGAGTGGGAGCGCGACGAGTCGGCCGCCCGCAAGAAGATCATCGACTTCGCCGGCGAGCACGGCTGGCCGCTGTTCGTGAAGCCCGCGCGCGCGGGATCGTCGTTCGGCATCACCAAGGTCGACGAACTGGGCGGCCTCGACGAGGCGATCGCCGAGGCCCAGCGCCACGACCCGAAGATCATCGTGGAGGCCGCGCTGCGCGGGCGCGAGATCGAGTGCGGGGTGCTGGAGTTCGAGGACGGCCCGCGTGCCTCCGTACCCGCCGAGATCCCGCCGGTCCAGTCGCACGCCTTCTACGACTTCGAGGCCAAGTACATCGACTCGGCCGACGGAATCGTCCCCGCCCCCCTCACCGAGGACCAGACGGCGGAGGTCCGCCGCCTGGCGGTGGAGGCCTTCGACGCGGCCTCCTGCGAGGGCCTCGTCCGCGCGGACTTCTTCCTCACGGAGGACGGCGAGTTCGTCATCAACGAGATCAACACGATGCCGGGCTTCACCCCGATCTCCATGTACCCGAGGATGTGGCAGGAGACGGGCGTCGACTACCCCGAGCTGGTGGACCGCTTGGTGCAGGCGGCGCTGCGCAGGTCAACAGGCCTGAGGTAGAGCGCCCCTTCAGGGGCGCGGGGAACTGCGCGATCAGCCACAGCGGACCGTGCACCCAACAACGCAACAGACCCATCTACGGCGCCTAGTTGGCAATCCCCACAGGAACCGTCTTCTTAATAGCGGCAGCCAGATCAACAAGCGCCCCCGAGGTGTCCCGCCCCGACGGAACAGTCACCTCGACATAGGCAAGCCGCGAGGAAGTAGTGAACCGGGACGACCCGTCGTCCCGTTTCTCCATCAGCCACCCAACCCCGTTCACCTCACCGCCGACCGCCTCCGGATCCGACCCCAGGGCGACCTTGGGGTCCGTCATCTTGGGCGGCCTCACGACACCGCAGCGCAGTATGATCGCCGGGCTGCCCCAGCCCGCGGTCAGTGCGGACCGGGGCTCGGGGTCGTCCCGGTCAAGACCGTCCACCTTCGCCGGCAGCGCCTCGTCCAGGTTCCGGCACAGCTTCATCGCCTTCCCGTCCGGCTCGGGAACCGCGACCGAGGCGCTGTCGTCTGCGGAGGAGCAGCCCGTGACGACGATCAACAGGGCGAGCACGGGCAGAGCGAGCGGCCGGTGACGGAAGAAGAAGTGCACCGGCACAGGGTAGACGGGGGCTACAAGTGCACCACCGGGCAGGTCAGGGTGCGGGTGATGCCGTCCACTTGCTGGACCTTCGCGACCACCATGCGGCCGAGGTCGTCCACTGTGTCGGCCTGGGCGCGCACAATCACGTCGTACGGTCCTGTCACGTCCTCGGCCTGGATCACCCCCGGGATCTTGCTGATCGTCTCGGCGACGGTCGACGCTTTGCCGACCTCCGTCTGGATCAGGATGTACGCCTGTACCACGGAACCTCCAGGGCGGCCACGAGGATCATGTGGGGAAAAGGAACGCCACGGTATCGCGTCGCCGCGCGCCAGGGGGAGACCCGCGGCGGCCGGGGCACCCGCGCCGGGGTGCGCACGAAGCACAGGTTGACGGTCACCTCGACCGTACCGAGGCCGACGGGGCCTCGCGACCGGGCACGGACAGCAACACGGGCAGCAACGGGGACAGCACCAGAAGGGGACGTACGTCTATGAAGGGCACTGTGGGAGAGCTGGGGGAGTTCGGGCTCATCAGGGAGCTGACCTCCCGGCTCACCACCACCCCGGCGGTCCGGGTCGGCCCCGGCGACGACGCCGCCGTGGTCGCCGCGCCCGACCGCAGGGTCGTGGCGAGCACCGACATCCTCCTGGAGGGGCGGCACTTCCGCCGGGACTGGTCCACCGCGTACGACGTGGGCCGCAAGGCGGCCGCCCAGAACCTCGCGGACATCGCCGCCATGGGCGCCGTACCGACCGCACTGCTGCTCGGTCTGGTCGTCCCCGCCGACCTTCCGGTCACCTGGCCCGTCGAACTGATGGACGGTCTGCGTGACGAGTGCCAGGTCGCGGGCGCGGCCGTGGTGGGCGGTGACGTCGTACGAGGGGACACGATCATGGTGTCCATCACCGCGCTCGGCGATCTGCGCAACCACGAGCCGGTCGTCCGGGGCGGTGCCCGGCCCGGTGACGTCGTCGCCGTGACCGGCTGGCTGGGCTGGTCGGCGGCCGGGCACGCGGTGCTCTCGCGCGGTTTCCGCTCCCCGCGCGCCTTCGTCGAGGCCCACCGGCGCCCCGAGCCGCCGTACCACGCGGGCCCGGCGGCGGCCGGTCTCGGCGCGACCGCGATGTGCGACGTCAGCGACGGGCTGATCGCCGACCTCGGGCACATCGCGGAGGCCAGCAAGGTCCGGATCGACATCCGGTCGGGCGCGATCGACATCCCGTCCCAGATGAACGACATCGGGCAGGCCGTCGGCGTCGACCCGATGCAGTGGGTGCTCACCGGCGGTGAGGACCACGCGATCGTGGCGACCTTCCCGCCGGACGTGAAGCTGCCCGCCCGCTGGAAGGTGATCGGCGAGGTCCTCAACCCGTCCGCGCTGCCCCAGGTGACGGTCGACGGGGCGCCCTGGACCAGCAAGGGCGGCTGGGACCACTTCGCGGACATCGAGTCGTGAGCGGAGCCAGGAGCGTGCCTCCGCGCGTGCTGACTGTCGCCGGCTCCGACTCCGGCGGCGGCGCCGGGATCCAGGCCGACCTGAAGACGATGCTGGCGCTCGGCGTGCACGGCATGAGCGTGCTCACGGCGGTCACCGCGCAGAACTCCCTCGGTGTGCAGGGCGCTTGGGAGTTGCCGGTGGAGGCTGTGCTGGCCCAGTACCGCAGTGTCGTCGACGACATCGGCGTACAGGCGGTCAAGACCGGGATGCTCGCCTCGGCCGAACTGGTCGAGGCGGTCGCCGAGTTGATCGCGGCGACGAACGTGCCGACGGTTGTCGACCCGGTGGGCGTCTCCAAGCACGGGGACCCGCTGCTCGCCGCCTCCGCACTGGACTCCGTACGGACGAAGCTGCTGCCGGTGGCGACCGTGGCGACGCCGAACCTCGACGAGGTGGCCCAGCTCACGGGCGTACGGGTCGAATCGGAAGGCCAGTTGCGCGAGGCCGCGGCGGCCGTGCTGACGTACGGGCCGCAGTGGGCGCTGATCAAGGGCGGGCATCTGCCCGGCGAGGCCGTGGACCTGCTCACGGACGGCTCCGAGGAGCACTGGCTGCGCGCCCCGCGCCACGACAACCGGCATACGCACGGCACGGGCTGCACGCTGGCGTCGGCCATCGCGTCGGGGCTGGCGAAGGGGGAGTCGGTGCCGGAGGCGGTGACGGCGGCGAAGGCGTACGTCACCGGGGCGATCGCGGCCGGCTTCGCGCTGGGGGGCGGGATCGGGCCGGTGGATCACGGCTGGCGGTTCCGTACCTAGCGAACACCCGATGATGTGCGGGTACGGCAAAAAGCCGGTCCACCGAGGTGGACCGGCTCTGAGCAGCGAACCAGCAGTGGCCGCGCGCTAGCTGAGCGTCAGCGCGAGACCTTGCCGGCCTTGATGCACGAGGTGCAAGCGTTCACGCGCTTCGGCGTCCCACCGACCACGGTACGTACGCGCTGGATGTTCGGGTTCCAGCGACGGGGTGTACGGCGGTGCGAGTGCGAGATGGCGTTGCCGAAGCCCGGCCCCTTGCCGCAGACGTCGCAGTTGGCAGCCACGGGTCACTCCAAAGACTTCAGATGCTCTTACGGGTTGATCCCGGCATGCCGGGATCAGGATCGTAGGATCTGAGTGGCGGTGCCAGGGAGAAGGCCCGACGTGCGAAGACCATCTGGGATGGTCGTCTCGATCGGGCAACCGGAGCAGCATACAACGACTGCGCCAGTACAACGAAACTACCATGGCTGATCAGGGCCTCGCTCCCGCCCCGGGCCACCCGGCATTCACCCGGGGTCTACGCTGCGTGCCACGTCCAGCAGCTCAAGGAGGCACAGGTGCCGCAGGTGCCGCAGACATTCTTCGATGCTCTCGCGGTCCGCACCTGGTGCGGACTCGCGCTGGCCGCGCTGGGGCGGGCGCGCGAGGAGATCGACGCGATCAATGTCTACCCGGTGGCCGACGGCGACACCGGCACCAACCTGTATCTGACGCTGGAGTCGGCGTACGCGGCGGTCGAGGCGGCGTTCGCCGGGCACGAGGCAGGGGCTGGGGCGGACGCGAGCGGTGCCTCCGGGGCTCCCACGCTGGCAGACGCGGCCCGGGCGATGGCCCACGGCGCGCTGATAGGGGCGCGCGGCAACTCCGGCACGATCCTGGCGCAGCTGCTGCGCGGCATGGCCCAGGTGCTCTCCGCCGACGCGGACGGCGAGACGGGCGGTGAGAGTGCTCACGTCGACGGTCCCGCTCTGTGCCTGGCTCTGCGGCGCGCGGCCGACGCCGCCCGGGAGGCCGTGGCCCATCCGGTCGAGGGCACGGTCCTCACGGTCGCCTCGGCCGCCGCCGACGCCGCGGCGGAGGCGGAGGGCGACTGCGGGACGGTCGCCAGAGCCGCGTACGAGGGTGCCTCGGCCGCGCTGGCCGCCACCCCGGGGCAACTGGCCGTCCTGGGGCGCGCGGGCGTCGTCGACGCGGGTGGGCGGGGGCTGGTGACGGTGCTCGGGGCGCTGGTGGAGACGTTCCGGGGGGAGGCGCCGGGGGGTGGCGGTGCGGGGGCGGCACGCGTGCGCGTGCCTGTCAGGTCCTCTGATGCTGATGCTCTTGACGAGCCGGTCGACTGCGCGGACGAGGACGGCGCCTCCGGTCCCGCCTTCGAGGTGATCTACCTCCTGGAGGCGGAGGACGCGGCCGTCGCGCGCCTCCGGGAGCGGCTCGACCGGCTAGGGGACTCGCTCGTGGTGGTCGGCGGCGACGGGCTGTGGAACGTGCACGTCCATGTCGACGACGCCGGTGCCGCCGTGGAGGCGGGCGTCGAGGCGGGGCGGCCCTACCGGATCCGGATCACGCACTTCGGGGTCGGCGACGTGCACACCGGGGGCGCCGGACGGCCGCCGAGGGAGCGGGTGCAGCGGGCCGTGGTCGCCGTTGTGCCGGGGGAGGGGCTGGCCGGGCTGTACGGCGAGGCCGGCGCGACCACCGTGCTCGCGCGGCCGGGCGAGCCCCCCGCGAGCGGGGAGTTGGTCGAGGCCGTACGGCGGGCCCACGCGCGCGAGGTCGTGCTGCTGCCCAATGACGCCGACCTGCGCCACACCGCCGCCGCGGCGGCCGAGCAGGCCCGCTCGGAGGGCATCCGCGTGGCCCTGATCCCGACCCGCTCGGCGGTCCAGGGCATCGCCGCGCTCGCCGTGCACGAACCGGAGCGGCGGTTCGACGAGGACGTCGTCGCGATGACCTCGGCGGCGGGCGCGACCCGCTACGCCGAACTCGCCGTCGCGGAACGGCAGTCCTGGACGATGGCCGGGATCTGCCAGACCGGTGACGTCCTCGGCCTCATCGACGGCGACGTCGCCGTGATCGGCTCGGACGTCACGGCTACGGCGGTGGCGGTCATCGACCGGATGCTCCAGGCGGGCGGCGAGATGGTGACCCTGGTCCTGGGAGACGAGGCACCAGAGACAATCGCTGCGCACCTTGAAGCACGGGTCCGCGAGGGCTACTTGGCTGTCGACACGGTGGTGTACCGGGGGGGACGGCAAGGGGCGCTGCTGCTCATCGGCGTGGAGTGATTCGCCCCCGCCGCCCCTACCCGTTCCCCTCCCTGGGGGCTGCGCCCCCAGACCCCCCTTTCGGCCTGAACGGCCTCGTCCTCAAACGCCGGACGGGCTGGAGGGTGGTGGCAC
>NZ_JBSFDA010000260.1:0-9548 GCF_053593675.1 Streptomyces sp. NPDC002156
CTGGGGGCTGCGCCCCCAGACCCCCCTTTCGGCCTGAACGGCCTCGTCCTCAAGCGCCGGACGGGCTGGAATGGCCGGGCCGGTGCTGAAGTGCGGCGGGGGCGGGTAAAAGGGTGGGCTGAGCGTGGTTGTCCTCGAACGCCGGCCGGGGGTTGATCTTTCAGCCCGTCCGGCGTTTGAGGACTAGGCCCGTTCAGGGCCGTAGGGGGGTCTGGGGGCGCAGCCCCCAGGGATGGGACGGGTAGGGGCGGCGGGGGCGGGTCAGGCCGACGTCGCGTCGGCAAAGGGGGGTGTGGGGCGGGCGTAGCGTGGAGGGTATGTCGAAGTACGGATCCTTTCCCGGTACGCGGCCCCGGCGGCTGCGTACCTCGCCCGTCATGCGCCGCATGGTCGCCGAGACCCGACTGCACCCCGCCGACTTCATCCTCCCCGCCTTCGTGCGGGAGGGCGTCAGTGAGCCTGTGCCGATCTCCGCCATGCCCGGTGTTGTACAGCACACCCGGGACAGTTTGAAGAAGGCCGCCGTGGAGGCCGTCGAGGCCGGGGTTTCCGGGATCATGCTCTTCGGGGTGCCCGAGGAAGCGAAGAAGGACGCCCTCGGGACTCCCGGTACCGATCCGGACGGGATTCTCCAGGTCGCCATCCGTGATGTGCGCGCCGAGGTCGGCGATGAGCTGCTCGTCATGTCCGATCTTTGTCTCGACGAGACCACCGATCACGGGCACTGCGGGGTGCTGGATGCCGAGGGGCGCGTTGACAACGACGCCACCCTTGAGCGGTACGCCGAGATGGCCCAGGTGCAGGCCGATGCCGGTGCTCATGTCGTCGGGCCCAGCGGGATGATGGACGGGCAGATCGGGGTCGTCCGTGACGCCCTTGATCAGATCGGGCGCGAGGACGTCGCCATCCTCGCCTACACCGCCAAGTACTCCTCCGCCTTCTACGGGCCCTTCCGGGAAGCCGTCGGTTCCTCGCTGAAGGGGGACCGGAAGACGTATCAGCAGGACCCCGCCAATGTCAGGGAGTCGTTGCGGGAGCTGGCGCTCGACCTGGAGGAGGGCGCCGACATGGTCATGGTGAAGCCCGCCGGGCCCTACCTCGACATCCTCGCCCGGGTCGCCGACGCCGTGGACGTGCCTGTCGCCGCCTATCAGATCTCCGGTGAGTACTCGATGATCGAGGCTGCCGCCGAGAAGGGCTGGGTCGACCGCGAGCGGGCCATCCTGGAGACCCTCACCGGTATCAAGCGGGCCGGCGCGCAGAACATCCTCACCTACTGGGCCACCGAGGCTGCTCGTATGTTGTGAGCCGTCGGGGGCTCGACGGGTTCGCCTTCGTGCCGCGCCGACGTCGTCGACGGGCCCTCGTCCCGTACGCCCTTGCCGTCCTCGCACGCCGTCAGGGTGGTGAGCGCGACGAGCGCGATCGCCGTGGCGGCGAACAGGCGCGTACGGGAGGTGCGTACGGACATGGGGGTGCCCTTTCCGGAGGGAGGGGAGGAGGGGGAGGGGCTGGTGGCCGTGCGTGTTGCTCGGCCGGCATCAGCTTGTGCCGTGAGTCGTCCCAGCGCCATGTTTCTCGGGGAATCCGGGACGCCCGTCGACCCATCACCCCGCTGACCTGCGCGAACGCCGTCCCGTTCAGGGACGCTCCGGGACGGTCCGCGTCCGGTCCGCGTTCGGTTTTCGATTCTCGGACATCAACTCCGGTCGGCGGCTAGGTTGTTGTTCGTTGAAGTTACTGCTCTCCAGAAGAGGCCTCATGAGCGGCGATGCTCTCAGTCAGGACCCCGCCGAGCTGAGAAGGCGGATCGACTCCACCAAGGCCCATCCGGCCCGGGTGTACGACGTCTTCCTCGGCGGCAAGGACAACTACCCGGCCGACCGCAACGCGGCGGCCGCGGCGCTCGCCGCCAATCCGCGCGGGTACCTGGACGTGCGGCACAACCGCGACTTCATGCGCCGCGCGGTGACCACGCTGGCGGCGGACGACGGCATCCGGCAGTTCCTCGACATCGGTACCGGCCTGCCCACGCAGGACAACGTCCACCAGATCGCGCAGCGCATCTCCCCGGACTCCCGGGTCGTGTACGTCGACAACGACCCGATCGTCCTCGCGCATGCGCGTGCCCTGCTCACCAGCGGGCCCGAGGGGCGTACGGACTACATCGACGCCGACTTCAACGACCCGGCCCAGATCCTCGAACAGGCCCGCAAGACCCTCGACTTCGATCAGCCGATCGCGCTCGTGCTCGCGGCGATCTTGCACTTCGTCGCGGAGCCGGAGGCGTACGACATCGTGCGCGAGCTGGTCGACGCGTTGCCGTCGGGGAGCCGGCTCGTTCTCAGTCACCTCACCGAGGATCTGAACCCGGAGAACATCCGCGCGGTGCAGCGGACGTACACGGAGCGTGGGTTCACCTTCGTGCTCCGGTCCAAGGCCGAGGTGGAGCGCTTCTTCGAGGAGAACGGGCTCGCTCTTGACGAGCCGGGTGTCGTCCCCGCCCACCGCTGGCGTCCCGACGGTAACGCGCCGGCTCCGGAGGTGGTCGAGGCCTCGTACTTCGACTCGCTCGACGACATCGAGAAGGTTCGGTATCGCGACATCAATGACGTCACGGACGCGGACATCAATGTGTATGGGGCGAGCGGGCGTAAGGCCTGATTGGGTCCGGGGGTGCGTAGTTCGTTGGCTGCGGGTCGGTGGGGGCTTGTCGCGCAGTTCCTCGCGCCCCTAAAGGGGCGCTGCCAGCTCGGTCAGTCCCACCAGAAGGTCCAGGTTCTGGTGTTGAGGAGTTCGTGTTCGGCGTAGGTGCGCAGGGTGTTGTGGGGGCCCTGGGTGATGTTGTCCGGGCAGAACGCGAAGTGTTCGGCGGCCACCGCCTCCGCCTCGGCGAGGGTGGTCGGCGGGGCCGCCACGGACAGGGTCAGCTGGTTGAAGGTGAGCGCTAGGACCCGTATGCCGAAGCGGTCCTCCCAGGAGCGCAGTACCGCGCAGAGGCGGGCCGTGTCGCTCTCGTAGTTCGCGGGGCCGGACCAGCCGATGGCCGCGGGGACGTCGGCGGAGCGGCGGGCCGGGACGAGGGCCAGGCGTGGTTCCTTGAGGGAGGAGCCGGCGGCCAGGAGTGAGTCGGCGAGCTGGGCGGCCAGTTCGTCCGCGTCGGTCTGGCCGGCTTCGGTGGCGGGGGCCAGGCCGGGCCAGTTCTCGTCCTCCGCCGCGTACTCCTCCCAGAACTCGGTGAGGACCTCTTCGGCGTCGTGGTCCCCGGGGTACGAGGTGTCGGCGGGCATCAACTCCCAGTCCTGCGGCCCGCCCTGGCCGCCGCCCACCTCTATGACCACCGGGACGAGCCCGGCCGCTCGGTACGCGTCGTGATGTGCGGCCCAGTCGCCGGGGGCGGAGGGCGCGTCGGCGTGCCAGAGGAGGGGCTCGTGCCACGGGCCCTCGTCCGTCGTGTCGATCAGGCTTCCGGCGGGGAGCGCGAGGCCGAGCATGCCGCCGGTCGGGTCGGCCGCGAGGTGGGGCAGCGGATTGGGAAGTGTCGCCATGCCGGTGACTGTAGAGCCTGCCACTGACAACGGGCCTGAGCAGGCCTGTCGGGTGGGCAGCGGGCAACGGTTCGAGATCGTTCCGGTGTCGGCGCGGCCTCGAAGTTGCGTCGGACTGGCAATGGAACGGCCATGGTTCGGCAGCCAGTTGGTGTCGGTGCTGTGTGCAGTCGGTGATCTTGCCTGGATCTGTCCTGAAATCGACGTACGTCGACTGCTGTCGGACTGCTTGGTAGGGCACGTCATGCCACACCACCTGCAACGAGCAACCGGATTGACG
This sequence comes from Streptomyces sp. NPDC002156, assembly GCF_053593675.1. Classification (NCBI taxonomy): domain Bacteria; kingdom Bacillati; phylum Actinomycetota; class Actinomycetes; order Kitasatosporales; family Streptomycetaceae; genus Streptomyces; species Streptomyces sp. NPDC002156. The sequence goes on from NZ_JBSFDA010000260.1 coordinate 3,829, forward strand.
AGTTCCCGCCAGGCTCCGTAGCTTCTGCCCCTGGCCTGATCCGCTCGGTCGGCCCACATCGTTCCCTGGGGGGAAGCAATGAACTACTACGTCGAAATGCTCAAGAAGTACGCGGTGTTCAGCGGGCGCGCGCGCCGCAAGGAATACTGGATGGCCGCGCTGTTCTCCATCATCATCAGCATCGTGCTGGCGATCATCGACGCCGTCATCGGCGTGCAGATCCTCAGTGGCTTGTACGCCCTGGCGGTCCTCGTGCCCGGCCTGGCCATCACCGTGCGTCGACTGCACGACACGGGCCGCTCGGGCTGGTGGCTCCTGATCGCGCTCGTCCCGCTCGTCGGTGGGATCACGCTGCTGGTCTTCGTCTGCCTCGACAGTGACTCGGGGGAGAACAAGCACGGCCACAACCCGAAGGCCGTCCCCGCGTTCGCCTGATCGTTCGCACCGAGGGCATCGTCCCCATGCCCTGGCCGCCCGGTTCGTTCCGGGCGGCTTTTGGTGTTGTGGGCCTGTCGATCGGGGTGGCGTTCAGTCCGTCACCGTCACCATCACGATGACCGCCGCGACGATCGTGTCGAGGACCAGGCAGAACTCGGCGAGCGAGCGTGTCACCACCTTGTTGATCCGGTAGTGGTACGCGTCCCACGCGGCGTGGGCCAGCAGGCCGCCCGCCACGAAGTACGCGCCCACCGTCTCCGTCACGCCCAGGGCGACGGCCGCGGCCGCTCCGAACGCCGCCATGGCGATCAGGTGGTACGGCCAGCCGCCGTACGGGGGTGGGGTGTCGGGGCTTCGGCGGCCTTGCAGCAGGCCGTACGCCAGGAACGGGACGGCCAGCGCCAGGATGACCCAGGTCGGGTCCACGTCGCCGCCGCCCAGTAACTCGGTGGCGAAGATGACGACGACCGAGCCGAAGAACAACGGCCATACGGCGGACGGTTTCCGGAGGGCCGCCGCACCGAAGTAGACGAGCGCGGAGGCGGCGAGGGCGGGGGCCGCGTCGATGCCCTCGGCCATGTCGAGCCCGATCAGGGCGGCTGCCGCGATGCCGGCCAGGATCGGCCAGTGGTCGGCAATGCGTGGGGTCGTGGACGGCTCGGACGGTGGGGATTGCGGGCGGTGCTCCGGGAGTTTCGTCATGGCTTCAACGTACGTACCCCTGGGGGGTATGTATACGGGTTTAGACGGTGCTCGAAATGTCGGGCTCTAAGGCACGCGGCCGTCGACGCACTCCCGCTCGTCGTTCGTCGCGGGTTCGAAGCAGACGCGGACGGTCGTACCGGGGCGGGTCGCTGTCATCGCGGTGTAGACGTAGTTCTTCGCGTCGATGTCGTCCTTGATCTCGGCGCTGTAGGTGGCGCCGTCGGCGGTCACCTCGACGCGGTCGCCGATGCTCGTGTGCCATGTCCGGGCCCAACTGGCCCCGCACGCCTTGTCGTAGCGCACCGACACCCAGGCCCCGGTTGCCGTGCGGTGCTCCAGCAGGGTGTCGGGGGGACTGCCGCAGTTCATGTTCCAGGGGTCCTGGCCCTCGCAGGCGGCTCCTTGGCAGCGGGCGCCGGGAAGGGGCGTGGCAGGATGCGAGGGGGAGGGGGGCGCCTGCGGTTCGTCGTCGTTCGGTCCTGGTAGTAGCAGGACGGCCATCGCCACGATTCCGGCCGTCGCGGCACACGCCGACACCAGCGCCGCCTTGATCGCCGTACGCCGGTTACCGGTACGGGTGTCCTCCACCGGAGGTGGTGAGGGTGAGCGTGTGGGGGTGGGGGTCGGGGGTGGTGTCACCGGGCTTGGAGCGTCCGTCGGGCGCCAGGTCCACTCCGACTCCGCGATCTCCCACAGCGCCAGGCACCGGCCCTCCGGTTCGTGGGCGAGGGCGCACAGTTCCTGGACCGCCTGGCGTGGGGGGAGTGCCTTGCCGTTGAGGTAGCGGTCCCAGGACGACTTGCTGTACGTGGTCCGTTCCGCGAGGCCCGCCAGGCTCAGGCCCGTGCGCTCCTTCAACTCCCGCAGTGTGGCGGCCAGTCGGGTGCGTTCCGGTGAGGGCGATGGTGGTGGCGACGGCATCGGGTCGGGTGTCGTCCCGCTCATTTCGGAGTGGCCCCCGCGTTGCGCCGCAGGGCGCCCCAGGTGTGCGGGCCGATGATGCCGTCGACGACCAACTCGTCCCGTTTCTGGATGCGTTCGACCGCCCGTTGCGTCAACGGGCCGAAGATGCCGTCTATTTCTCCGGCTGGTATGCCCGCCCGGCGCAACAGGCACTGCGCCTCGGCGACTTCGGGGCCTGCCTGGCCGGCGGCCAGGATCGTGTCCTGGGTGCGGCTGTTGCCCGAGTACCAGCGGCCGTCGATCCGCTGCATCCGGCAGGTGTACGTGATTAGCGACGCCGACACCGACGCCGAAGTCGACGCCGACGTGGTGGGTGAGGTTCGGTGGGACGCCGTCGCGCTGCCGTCGCCGTCCTGGAGTTGTACGACCGCGAGGACCGACGCGGAGGCGATCAGTACCAGGGCCACCGCTCCCGCCACGAGCGTGGTGCGAAGCGGACCCTCTTGCGGCCGGGGGTGCCCCTGTTCCAGGGGCTCTCGTGCTTCTCGTGCTTCTCGTGCTTCTTGCGTCTCTTGCGTCTCTTGTGCCGGTGCACCCGTGCGTCTGCTGGTCCACGCCTCCGTTGCCACCTCGTGCAGTGCGAGCAGCCGGGTCGTGTCGTCGCCGCAGGTTCTTGCCATCGCCTCTACGGCTTCCCCGGGCGGCAGTGATCTGCCGTTCAGGTACCGTTCCCACGACTTCGCGCTGTACCCGGTCTTCACGGCCAACTGCCGCATGCTCAGCCCGCTGCGGTCCTTCAGCCGGCGTAATCGCATCACCAACTGGCGGACTCGGGGATCCAGTTCGGCCGGCAGCTCTTTCCAACGCGGCATATTCCCCCTACTTGCGTTCATGGCGCGGTCAGTGGCCGTGGCCATCGGCCCCTGCGCCCCTTCGCATTCTGCAACAGGGTCGACGGCCCGCACCGGAACGTGGTTCCCGCACGGGTACGGAATCGGCCACAGCCCGTCGCGGCCGTCCCGCCGGACCGTCCTGGCGGACGGCGTCCCAGCAGGTCAGCGGACGGGGCGTCCCACGAAGGCGTCACTTCTGAGGCAACTGTGGCAGCCGTTGCCGCCCACTGCGCATTCTCGTGTTGGCAGACCGGCGGCACGACCGAGCCGCCTCACAACCCCAAGGGGGAAGCATGCGATCGAACATGTTGACGAGGACCGCCATCAGCCTCACCGCCGTAGTCGGGCTCGCGGCCGGAACGGTGGCGGCCGCGGGTACCAGCTTCGCGGCGTCCCAGTCGGCCGCCACAACCGCGGTGAGCGCCCAGGACGTTTCCATCCTCGCGGTGAACAACCTCGGCTTGAACACGGCCCGGGCCAAGAACTGGCAGTGCTGGCTGCGCGACGTGGGCTACAGCCCCGGCACGATCGACGGGCAGCTGGGCACCAACAGCTGGAAGGCGGCGCAGCGCATGTTCAACGACCTGGGCCACAACGCCGGCACCGTCGACGGAGTGGTCGGCCCCAACACGATCAGGGCGCTGCAGCGCTACCTGAACACCTGGGGCTACAGCCTTGTCGTCGACGGGGACGCCGGATCGGCGACCAGGGCAGCGTTCTGGGACTTCAACGCCATTTGGTGCTGAGCCACCCTGACGACCGCCCACACGCCGCGGCCCGTCCTCCCCGGGGGAGAGGACGGGCCGCGTGCATCTCTTCGGGCGCTTCAGCGCTTCAGGCGTTCAGAGCCGCTCGGGCGTCCTGATGCCCAGCAGGGCCATGCCCTGGTGGAGCGTCTTCGCCGTCACGTCGCAGAGGAACAGGCGGTTCTCCACCTGCTGTGCCGACTCCGCCTTCAGTACCGGGCACTTGTCGTAGAACGTCGTGTACAGCGACGCCAGCTGGTACAGGTACGCCGCCAGCTTGTGCGGCGCGTACTCCGTCGCCGAGTCCGCCACCGTCTCCGCGAACCCGTCCACGTGCAGGGCCAACGCCCGCTCCGCGTCGGCCAGTTCGAGCTCCGGGTGCGGCTTCGGGCGTACCTCGCCGGCCTTGCGCAGGATCGACTGGATACGGGCGTACGCGTACTGGAGGTACACGCTCGTGTCGCCGTTCAGCGAGACCATCTGGTCCAGGTCGAACTTGTAGTCCCGGTTCGCCGACGTCGACAGGTCCGCGTACTTCACCGCGCCGATGCCCACCTGGGCGCCGCGCTCGGCGACCTCGTCGTCGGAGAGCTGGGACTGCGTGTCCTTCTCCCGTACGACCGTCGTCGCGCGGTCCACCGCCTCGTCCAGGAGGTCGACGAGCTTGACCGTCTCGCCCTCCCGCGTCTTGAACGGCTTGCCGTCCTTGCCGAGGACCGTGCCGAACGCCAGCTGGTACGCCTTCACGTCCTCGTCGTTCAGCCAGCCCGCCCTGCGCGCCGTCTCGAAGACCATCTTGAAGTGCAGGGACTGACGGGCGTCGACCACGTAGATCAGGTTGTTCGCCTTCAGGTTGAAGACGCGGTCCCGGATCGCCGAGAGGTCCGTCGCCGCGTAGCCGTAGCCGCCGTCGGTCTTACGGACGATCAGCGGGACCGGGTTGCCCTCCGGGCCCTTGATGTCGTCGAAGAACACGCACAGCGCACCCTCCGAGCGGACCGCCACCCCGGACTCCTCCAGGAGGCGGCACGTCTCGTCCAGCATGTCGTTGTAGCCCGACTCGCCGACGATGTCCGCGTCCTGGATGACCATGTCCAGCTTCTCGAAGACCGAGAAGAAGTAGATCTTCGACTCGTCGACGAACCGCTGCCAGGTGGCGAGCGTCGCGGGGTCGCCGGCCTGGAGGTCGACCACCCGGAGGCGCGCCCTCGTCTTGAACTCCTCGTCGGAGTCGAAGAGTTTGCGTGCCGCCTTGTAGAGGCGGTCGAGGTTCGACATCGCCTCCACGCCGGTCGCCTCGGTGTCCGTGGTGGTTGTTTTGTGGTCCAGCTCGTGCGGGTGCTCGTCCAAGTACTGGATGAGCATGCCGAACTGCGTTCCCCAGTCGCCGATGTGGTGCCTGCGGATCACGTTCTCGCCCGTGAACTCCAGGAGTTGGGCCACCGCGTCGCCGATCACCGCCGAGCGGAGGTGGCCTACGTGCATCTCCTTCGCCACGTTCGGCTGGGCGTAGTCGATGACCGTCGTGCCGGGGTGGGCGGCGGTCGGTACGCCCAGGCGGGCGTCCGGGTCCGCTGCCCTGGCCGCGAGGTTCTCGATGATCGCCTTGTCGGTGAGGGTGATGTTCAGGAAGCCGGGGCCGGAGACCTCGATGTCCTTGATCACGTCGCCGGACACGACGTTGGCGACGACCTGGGTCGCCAGGTCGCGGGGGTTGGCCTTGGCCTTCTTGGCGAGGGCGAGGATGCCGTTCGCCTGGAAGTCCGCACGGTCGCTGCGTCGCAGCAGCGGGTCCGCGGGGGCCGCCTCCGGCAGGGTTGCCGTGAGGGCGTCCGCGAGGCGCTGGTGGACGGTGGCGGTGAGGGACTTGACCGGGGCCATGGGAGTGGGTGCCGTTCTCCTGGTGGGTACAGGTTGATGGGGTCAGTATCCCATGGGGGGTAAAGGGGTTTTCTTGCGTGCGGGTGGGTGGTCTGTTTGGTTTCGCCCCCGCCGCCCCTACCCGTCCCATCCCTGGGGGCTGCGCCCCCAGACC
>NZ_JBSFDA010000261.1:0-9454 GCF_053593675.1 Streptomyces sp. NPDC002156
CTGGGAGACCCGATCGAGGCACACGCGGTACTGGCCACCTACGGACAGGACCGGCCCGCCCACCGGCCACTCCTCCTGGGCTCGTTGAAATCCAATATCGGGCATGCCCAGGCCGCGGCGGGTGTGGCCGGGCTGATCAAGATGGTTGCGGCCATGGACCACGGCACGGTACCCGCGACCCTGCATGTCGACGCGCCGAGTCCGCACATCGACTGGTCGACGGGCGCGGTACGGCTGGCCACCCGTAACCAGGACTGGCCGGACAGCGGGCGACCGCGCCGGGCCGCGGTCTCGTCGTTCGGCATCTCCGGAACCAACGCCCACATCATCCTCGAACAGGCACCCGTCCCGGCGGACGCGACCCCGGCGGACGCGACCCCGGCGGACGCGTCCCCGGGCGAACCGTCCTGGTCCGCCCTGCCGTGGGTGCTCTCGGCGAAGAGCGCGGACGCGCTGCGCGGCCAGGCACAGCGGTTGCTCGCCCCTGCCGCCGAGTACGACGCGGCCGACATCGGCCGATCGCTGGCGACCACGCGCGCGCGGTTCGCGCACCGTGCGGTGGTGGTCGGCACCGACTCCACCGACCTGATCGCCGGCCTGTCGGCGGTGGCCAACGGCCTGCCCGCCGAGAACGTGACCTACGGCCGGGCCGAGGAGAACCCGGGCAAGACCGCGTTCGTCTTCCCCGGCCAGGGCGTGGAGTGGCTGGGGATGGCCGCCGAACTCCTCGATCGCGCCCCGGTGTTCGCCGCGCGGATGGCCGACTGCGCGCGGATCATCGACCCGCTGGTGGGATGGTCGCTGCTGGACACCATCCGGGAGAGCGCCGACGACTCCTGGCTGGCGCGCGTCGACATCGTGCATCCCGCACTGTTCGCGGTGCTGGTGTCGCTGGCCGAGCAGTGGCGTTCCCTCGGAGTGCGGCCGGACGCCGTCGTGGGCACCTCGCAGGGGGAGATCGCGGCCGCCTGCGTCGCCGGCGCGCTCTCGCTCGACGACGCGTGCCGGCTCATCGTGGCCCGGTCGAAGCTGATGGCCGAGCGGCTCTCCGGCGCGATCGTCTCGGTCGCCGCGCCGGAGAGCGTCGTGGCGGGGCGGTTGCTTCCCGGCCTGACGGTCGCGGGCGTCAGCGGTCCGAACGGGACGACGGTGGCCGGGCCGGTGGACACGCTGGCCGAGTTCGCCGACGGGCTGCGCGCGGCCGGGCTGCGGGCCAGGACCGTGGCGCCGCGCGCCTCGCACTCCCCGCTCGTCGATCCGCTGGAAGAACCGTTCGCCGACCTGGCCTCGTTCGTCCGCCCCTCGGGCGCCTCGGTGCCGATCTACTCGACGGTGACCGGGGCGGCTATCGCGGGCGAGGACCTCGACGCCGCGTACTGGTACCAGAACTGCCGCAGGCCGGTGGCCTTCCAGCGGTCCGTCGAGGCCCTGCTCGCCGACGGGTTCACGCACTTCGTGGAGTGCGCCCCGCACACGGCACTGGGCATCCACATCGAACAGACCGCGGAGCGGGACGGCCGCGCGGTCACCGTGACCGGCTCACTGCGCCGCGGCCAGGGCGGCCCGGCCCGGTTGCTGACCTCCGCCGCGCAGCGGTACGTGCGCGGCGGTGACGTGGCGTGGGACTCGGTGTTCGGCGGTGCCCGTCAAGTGCCACTGCCCACCTACGCGTTCGACCGCAAGCGGTACTGGCTGGAGCCGAAGCCGCGCACGGATGTGACCGGGCTCGGTCTGACCGTCGCGGACCATCCGATGGTCGGTGCCGTGGCCGAACTGCCGGACACGGACACGACGCTGTTGACCGGACGGCTGTCGCTCGCCACGCACGGCTGGCTGGCCGATCACACGGCCGCAGGCGCGACGCTGCTGCCGGCCACGGCCTTCGTGGAACTGGCCCTGCGCGCGGGCGCCGAGGCCGGCCGCGAGTCCCTGCGGGAACTGGTGATCCAGACCCCGCTCGTCCTGCCGGAGCAAGGCGGCGTGGACGTCCGGGTGGTCGTGGACAACGGCGAGGTGACGATCCATTCCCGTGCCGGCGGAGAGTGGGTGACGCACGCGCGCGGCGAGTTGGCCGCCGCGGAGACGGCCGCGCCGCACCTGGCTGCATGGCCGCCCCCCGAGGCGGCCGCGGTCGACCTGACCGACGTCTACCCGCGGCTGGCCGAGCGCGGCTACGGCTACGGGCCGGCGTTCCGTGGTCTGCGCGCGATGTGGCTGCGGGGCGACGAGGTGTTCGCCGAGGTCGCGCTTCCCGACGAGGTGGATCCGGCCGGGTTCGGCCTGCAACCGGCGCTGTTCGACGCGGCGTTGCACGCGGCACTGTGCACCGGCGCCGGGCGCGGCGTGGCGCTGCCGTTCTCCTGGGCCGACGTCCGGCTGTTCGCGACCGGCGCCACCGCCCTGCGGGTGGTGATCACGCCGGGCGGGCCGGACGAGATGTCCCTCGCGGCCTACGACGAGTCCGGCCGGCCGGTGTGCACCGTCGGGTCGATCGTGCTGCGGCACCTGTCGCCCGAGCAGCAGGCCGCGATCTCCCGGGCCGGCCGGTCCACCGCCCACGGCCTGCTGGAACTCGTCTGGCCGCCGCTGGCCCGGCCGAGCGCCTCCCCGGTGTCGGTCGTGGCCTGGGACGATCTGGACCGGACGGCACCGGTCCCGGACGTCGTGGTGCTCGACGGCGGATTCGGCCCGGGCACCGGACCGGACGGCGCCGGACCGGATCTGGTCGCCCGGACACACGCCGCCACCCACCGGATGCTCGGGGTGCTCCAGGACTGGCTCGCCGACGAACGGTCGGCGGACGGCGTCCTGCTGGTCGTCACCCGTGGCGCGGTGGGCCCGGCCGGCGAGGGCCTGCCCGATCCGGTCGCCGCCGCGGTGTGGGGTCTGGTGCGCGCGGCACAGGTCGAGGCGCCCGGCCGGTTCGTGCTGGTGGACACCGACGCGGACATCGACGTCGCCGCCGTCCTGGCGAGCGGCGAACCGCAGGTGCTGATCCGTTCCGGCGTGCTGCACGCGGCCCGGCTGACGCCGGTGCCGGCCTCTGCCCCGGGCGGGTTCGACCCGACCGGGCCGACCCTGATCACCGGCGGCACCGGTGGACTCGGCTCGGCGCTGGCCCGCCATCTGGTGACCCGGCACGGTGTGCGGCGCCTTGTGCTCGCCTCACGGCAGGGCCCGGACGCGCCCGGCGCCGGGCGACTGGTCGCGGAGCTGGCCGAGCTGGGGGCGGCAGTGCAGGTGGTGTCGTGCGACGTCACCGACCGTGCCGCGCTCGCCTCCCTGGTGACGCCGGAACTGACCACGGTGATCCACACGGCCGGCGTGCTCGACGACGGCGTACTCGACTCGCTGACCCCGGACCGGATGGACACCGTGCTGTCCCCCAAGGCCGACGCCGCGTGGTATCTGCACGAGGCCACCGCACGGACCGGTGCCACGCTCGTACTGTTCTCCTCGGTGCTCGGCGTGTGCGGTGGGGCGGGGCAGGCCAACTACGCGGCGGCCAACGCCTTCCTCGACGCGCTGGCGGCCCACCGGCACGGTCGCGGGCTGCCCACGCTGTCCATCGGCTGGGGGCTGTGGGACCACACCACCGGCATGGCCGGGCAGCTGCGCGAGGCGGACCTCGTCCGGCTCAGGCGGCGCGGCCTCGTGGAGCTGCCGGTCGACGCCGGACTTGACCTGTTCGACGCCGCCATCGCGCAACCCCGGCCGCACGTGGTCGCGATGCCGGTCGACCGCGCGGCGCTGCGGGTCTCCGCCGACCTCGGCGAACTGCCTTCCGTGCTACGGGACCTGGTGCCGGCCCGGCCGCAGGCGCCGACCGCCGCCAGGCCCGCGCCCGCAGACCTGCTCGCGCTGACGCGGACCGAGACCGCGGCCGTGCTGGGGCGTGCCGGCGAGCCGATCGATCCGGACCGCAACTTCCGGGATCTCGGCTTCGACTCGCTGCTCGCCGTCGAACTGCGCAACCGGCTCAAGACGGCCACCGGCATGCCGCTGCCCGCGGCCGTCGTCTTCGACTACCCCACGCCCGCCGCGCTGGCCGACCATCTGCGCGACCGGGCCGCCGGACGGCCGGGACGCGCGGACCAGCAGCCGGCATCCGTGGGGGACGACACCGATCCGGTCGTCGTGGTGGGAGCCGGCTGCCGGTTCCCCGGCGGTATCGACTCGCCCGCGGACCTGTGGGACACCGTGGTCAGCGGCCGGGAGGTGATCGGTGACTTCCCGACCGACCGCGGCTGGCAGACGAGCGGTCCGGCCGTGCGGCAGGGCGGATTCCTCGCCGACGCGGGTGCGTTCGACGCCGCGTTCTTCGGCATCAACCCGCACGAGGCTGCCGCGATGGACCCGCAGCAGCGGCTGCTGCTCGAGGTGTGCTGGGAAGCGGTGGAACGCGCGGGCATCGCCCCGGAGTCGCTGGCCGGCAGCCGGACCGGTGTGTTCGCCGGAATCATGGCCCAGGAGTACGGCGTGGGCGTCGACGACGCCGCGGCCGGGGTGGAGGGCTACCGGCTGGTCGGCAGCCAGGGCAGTGTCGCCTCCGGCCGGGTCGCGTACGCGCTCGGCCTGGAGGGGCCCGCGCTCACCGTGGACACGGCCTGCTCCTCGTCGTTGGTCGCGGTGCACCTGGCTGCGCGGTCGCTGCGGTCCGACGAGTGCGACCTGGCGCTGGCCGGCGCCGCCACGGTGATGGCCACGCCCCGGGTGTTCGTGGACTTCGCCAAGCAGGGCGGCCTCGCCGCCGACGGGCGGTGCAAGTCGTTCGGTGCCGCGGCCGACGGGACCGGCTGGAGCGAAGGCGCGGGCGTCCTGGTGCTGGAGCGGCTGTCCCGGGCCCGGGAGCGCGGGCACCGGGTGCTCGCGGTGGTGCGCGGCAGCGCGGTGAACCAGGACGGCGCCTCCAACGGGCTGACCGCGCCGAACGGCCCGTCCCAGCAACGGGTGATCCGCGCGGCCCTCGCCGGTGCCGGCCTGTCCACCGCGGACGTGGACGTGCTGGAAGCGCACGGGACCGGCACCGTGCTGGGCGATCCCATCGAGGCGGAGGCGATCCTGGCGACCTACGGCCAGGGCCGGCCCGCCGACCGGCCGCTGCTGCTCGGTTCGGTCAAGTCGAACCTCGGACACACCCAGGCCGCGGCGGGCATGGCCGGCGTGATCAAGATGATCGGCGCGCTCGGCCGGGGCGTCGTGGCGCCGACGCTGCACGCCGACCCGCCGACGTCCGCGGTGGACTGGTCGGGCGGGACCGTCGCCCTGGCGACCGAGTCGGTCGACTGGCCGGACACCGGGCGGCCCCGCCGGGCGGCGGTGTCGGCGTTCGGCATCTCCGGAACCAACGCCCACGTGATCCTCGAACAGGCCCCCGTGCAGCCGGAATCGGCCGCCACGGAACCGAACCGGCCGATGCTGCCGTGGGTGCTGTCCGCGCGCACCGAACCCGCGCTGCGCGGCCAGGCCGCCCGGTTGCTGGCCCATGTGCGGACGAACGAGGACCTCGACCCGGCGGCCGTCGCCTCGGCACTGGTCGCGACGCGGTCGCGGCTGCCGCACCGGACGGTCATCACCGGCGCGGACCGTGCCGAGCTGCTCGACCGGCTGGCCGAGGCCGCCCACGCCGGGCCGGCCGAGCCGGCGACCGGGCCCGTCGTGTTCCTCTTCCCCGGCCACGGCGGCCAGTACGCGGCCATGGGCGCGACGCTGTACGCCGAGTTCCCGGTGTTCGCCGCCGCACTCGACGAGGTGCTCGGCGAACTCGACGCACACCTGGACCGGCCGCTGGCCGACCTGCTGTTCGCCGAGAAGGGCTCGCCCGAGGCGGCCGTCCTCCAGCACCGGACCGAGTTCACCCAGCCCGCGCTGTTCGCCATCGAGGTCGCGCTGTTCCGGCTCGTCGAATCCTTCGGCCTGCGACCGGACGTTCTGCTCGGCCACTCCTTCGGCGAACTGGCCGCGGCGCACGTGGCCGGCGTCCTGTCGCTGCCCGACGCCGCCCGGATGATCACCGCGCGGGGCCGTGTCATGGGCGCTTTGCCGCCCGGCAGCATGGTGCAGATCCTGGCGGGCGCCGACGACATCGAGGGCGTCCTGGAGCCCGGGGTGTCGATCGCCGCCCTGAACACGCCGGACACCACCGTCGTCTCCGGGGCGCCGGACGCGGTCGAGCGGGTCGTGGAACGCTGCCGTGACCGCGGGTGGCGGTCGTTCAGACTGCGCAACCGCTACGCCTTCCACTCGGCCGAACTGGACGGTCCGCTCGGTGAGTTCGCCGCAGCGGCCCGGGAGGTCACCTACCGCCCTGCGACGATCCCGATCATGTCCAGCGTCACCGGCGAACCGGCCACCGGCGAGGACCTGCGGTCGGCCGACTACTGGCTGCGGCACGCCAGGCAGACCGTGCGGTTCCTGCCCTGCGTGAACGCCCTGGCGCGGCAGGGCGCGAGGACCTTCGTCGAGATAGGGCCGGGGCGGGCGCTGACCGCCCTGGTGGCGCAGACCGTGCCCACCGAGGTGACCGCGTTGCCGCTGCTGCGCGGCGACCGGTCCGAACTGGGAAGTCTGCTGCCCACGCTGGGCGAGCTGTTCGCGCGGGGCCTGCCCGTGGACCTGCGGGCGGTGTTCGGCGAGCCGTCCGGCCCCTTCGCGGAGCTGCCCACCTACGCGTTCGACCGGCGACGCTACTGGCTGCGGCCGGAACCGCCGACCGCCCCGACGGGACTGGGGTTCGTCGCGACGGACCACCCCGTCCTGACCGCCCGGATGGAGCTGGCGGACAACGGCACGGTGATTCTGTCCGGCTCGGTCTCCCGGAACTCGCCCGGCTGGATGGCCGACCACACGGTGGCCGGCTCGGTCCTCGCGCCCGGCACCTTCTTCGCCGAACTGGCGCTGCGCGCGGGCGCCGAGATCGGGGCGGACACGGTGCGCGAACTGGTGATCCAGGCTCCGCTGGTGCTGCCCGAGCAGGGGCGGCTGTCCGTCCAGGTGGTCGCCCATCCGACGGGTGAGGTGGTGGTGTCCGCCCGTACCGACGAACCGGCGGCACCCTGGGTGGTGCATGCCAGGGGATCGGTGACCACGGCGGAAGCGGCGGACCCTGCGCGGCAGGTCGTCTGGCCGCCCGCCGGCGCGGTGCCGATCGACCCGGACGGCGCCTACGAGCGGCTGGCGGACCAGGGACTCGACTACGGCCCGGCCTTCCGCGGGCTGCGCGCGGCATGGCGCGACGGCGACGACGTGCTCGCCGAGGTCGCGGCCGACGTCGACACGACCGGCTACGGCCTGCACCCGGCCCTGCTGGACGCGGCGTTGCACGGGTGGCTGGTGGGCACCGGCCGCAGCGGCGTGGACGTCCCGTTCGCCTGGCAGGACGTCGTGCTGCACCGGGCCGGGGCAGACGGGCTGCGGGTCCGGCTGTCTCCCGCGGGGCCGGACGGTGTGTCGGTCGCGGTGCACGATCGGGCCGGCCGGCCGGTGCTGAGCGCAGCGTCGGTTCGGCTGCGGCCGATGTCCGCGGCCACCCGCCGCGTACACGAACTGGCCTGGACTGCGCTGCCCGCCACACCCGCCACGCCCCCCGCACCCGCCGCCGTCTCCGCGTCGAACGCCGATGTCGCAGTGCTCGACGGGTTCTTTGCCGGTGAGGACGTGGTGTCCTCGGTGCACGCGGCGACGCGGCAGGTGCTCGACGCGCTGACCGCGCCGACGGCACAGCGGCTGGTGATCGTGACCCGCGGCGCGGTCGGGCTGCCGGGCGAGGACGTGGTGGACCTGGCCGGCGCGGCGGTGTGGGGCCTGGTGCGCTCCGCGCAGGTCGAGCAGCCCGGCCGGTTCGTCCTGGTGGACACCGACGGCGAACTCGACCTGCCCGCCGTCCTGGCGACGGGGCAGTCACAACTGGTGATCCGGTCGGGGGTGGCGCACGCGGCCCGGCTGGCCCCGCTGCCGGAATCCCCCGAGGGGGCGCCCCCGTTCGGTCCCGAGAGCACGGTACTGATCACCGGCGGCACCGGCGGTCTCGGCGCACTGTTCGCCCGGCATCTCGTGGTCGTGCACGGGGTGCGGCGGCTGGTGCTGGCGGGCAGGCGCGGCCCCGCCGCGCCCGAAGCACCCGCGCTGCGGGCGGAGTTGACCGGACTGGGCGCGAGCGTCGAGATCGTGGCCTGCGATGTCGCCGACCCGGCCGCGGTGGCCGGCCTGGTGACGCCCGGCCTGACCGCGGTGGTGCACGCGGCCGGCGTACTCGACGACGCAGTGCTGCAGTCGCTGACGCCGCGGCGTCTGTCCGCGGTGCTCGCGGCCAAGGCGGACGCCGCGTGGAATCTGCACGAGGCGACGCGCGGCCTCGACCTGAGCGCGTTCGTGCTCTTCTCCTCCGTGGCCGGCACGCTCGGTTCGGCGGGGCAGGCCAACTACGCCGCGGCGAACGCCTTCCTGGACGGGCTGGCCGCGCACCGTCGGGCCAACGGTCTGCCCGCGGTGTCCATCGCCTGGGGGCTGTGGGCGGGACAGCGCGGCATGACCGAGCACCTGCGCGACGCGGATCTGGCGCGCCTGCGCGACCGGGGGCTCGCGGCGATCTCCGAGGCCGACGGCCTGGCGATGTTCGACGCCGCCCTGACCGCGCCGCGCGCGCAGGTGGCCGCGGTGACCCTGCGCGCGGCTGTCCGGCCGAGCCGCCGGGACGACGCGCTGCGGCTGCGGCGGGAACTGGCCGGTCTCGGCCCGGACGAGCAGCGGCAACGCGTGCTCGACCTGTTGAGCGACAAGCTGGTGACGCTGCTCGGCCACAGCGCCGAAGGGCCGCCGCTCGACGCGGACCGCACCTTCCGTGACCTGGGCGTCGACTCGCTGACCGCGATCGAACTGCGCAACGCCCTCGCACCGTTGACCGATGCGCCGCTGCCTGCCACGGCGGTGTTCGACTATCCGACGCCCGCCGCGCTCACCGACCACATACACCGAACCCTCGTCGTGGCGCTGCCTGATGTGCGGCCGGGCCAGAAGGAGTTGATCGACACGATGGATGTCGAAGAGCTGATCGCGGTGGCGTTGGGCGAGGACGGCCGGCGATGACCGACCGGATTCGCATCGTGCAGATCCCGGTGCCACGGACGCCCGGTACAGCCTCCCGGACGCAGCCCATGCCGCCCCGGTGGCACCGGGCTCTGGCGACCGTGCTCTGGCAGGCCCTCGTCGCCATGGGCAGCGCGTGGATACCGGTACCGATCGACGACTACCTGCAGGACTCCGGACGGAGTGACGCGCCATGAGCAAGGACACCGAAGCCAGGCTGGTGAAGGCACTGCGTGAGGCGCTCAAGGAAGTCGAGCGACTGCGCCGCTATGGGCCCGCCGGCGACGATCCGGTGGCGATCGTGGGCATCGGCTGCCGGCTTCCCGGTGGTGTCGCCTCGGCGGCCGACCTGTGGGAGGTCTCGGCCGGC
>NZ_JBSFDA010000262.1:0-9302 GCF_053593675.1 Streptomyces sp. NPDC002156
GAATACCCAGCCAAGGGGGGTCTGGGGGCGCAGCCCCCAGGGGATGGGAACGGGTAAGGGCGGCGGGGGCGAGAAACGTAACGTTCAGACATCCCGTCGGCCCACCACAAGCACCCCGACCACCACCGCCACCCCCGCCCACACGCCGTACACGCACCACGCCTCCGTGACCGTGACCGGGTACTTGCCCAGGCCGTAGTCCCGGCCCGGGTTGAGGACCAGCCGGGTCCAGGCCGTCAGCGGCATCGCGTTCTCGGTCTCCGCGACCCAGCGGTACCGCTCCCCGCTGAAGAACTGCGGCACCACGAGCAGCAGCCCGATCACCGTCACGACCGCGCCCGCCGCATGCCGGATCAGCGCGCCCACCGCCATCCCGACGAGCGCGCACAGCGGCAGCAACAGTGCGGACGCCGTCACCGCACGCAGCGCCCCCGGATCCGCGAGGGACATGCCGTGGTGATCGCGCAGGATCGCCTGCGTCACGCCGAAGGAGCCGCCCGAGACGGCCGCTCCGACGGCACACATCACCCCGGTGACGACAGCGACCTTCGCGGCGACCACCGCGCGGCGGTCCGGCACGGCCGCGAACGTCGTCCGGATCAGGCCACTCGTGTACTCGCCGAAGACCACGCTCGCCCCGAGCGCCGCCACCACGATCATCAGCAGGGCCCAGGCCGGAGACACATACGCCGCTCCCAGCGGGTCGTAGACCATCTGCGGCATCGGCGGCTTTCCGCCGGGCGGCTCCGGTGGCAGCTCCGCCTGGTGGGCGAGCCGGTCGGCGTTGACCCTGGCGGCGTTCACACAGATCCCGAACGTGGTCAGCGCACCCGCCGCCAGCACGAGGGCAGTTGAGCGCAGTGACCAGAGCTTTATCCACTCGGCGGCCAGCAGGTGCCGGAAGCGGGCCGCAGGAGCGGTCGTGGTGGTGGTCATCGGGTGGCCCCCGCCGCCGTCGTGAACTCGGAGCTCTCGGCCGTGAGTTCCATGAACGCCTCCTCCAGGGACGCCGACCGCGGGCTCAGCTCGTGCAGCCGCACCCCGTGGGCGAACGCCAACTCCCCGATGCGCTCGGCGTGCAGACCGGTCACGGTGTACGAGCCGTCCGGTTCCGGCCGTACCGTCGCACCCTCAGCCGTCAGGAGCGCCGGAAGGGCGCCGACGTCGGGTGTGCGGAGGGACACTCGCCCTCCCGTCGCGCGGGCCGCGAAGTCCCTCAGGCCCTCCGCCGCGATCAGCTTGCCCCGGCCGATGACGATGAGGTCCTCGGCGGTCTGTTCCATCTCGCGCATGAGGTGGCTGGACACCAGCACGGTGCGGCCCTCGTCGGCCAGCCGTCGGAACAGGCCGCGCACCCACAACACCCCTTCCGGGTCGAGGCCGTTGAGGGGTTCGTCGAAGAGCAGGACCGGTGGGTTGCCGAGCAGTGCCGCCGCGATGCCCAGGCGCTGTTTCATGCCCAGTGAGAATCCACCGATCCGGCGGCCCGCCGCCTGGGACAGGCCCACCTCGGACAGCACCTCGGTCACTCGCCGCCTGGGCAGTCCGTTGCTCACCGCCAGCATCCACAAGTGGGCGCGGGCGGTACGGCCGCCGTGCACGTCGTGGGCGTCCAGCAGCGCGCCGATGTGCCGCAGGCCACGAGAGTGGCTCGCGAACGGGCGGCCGTCGACCGTGACGGCGCCGCTGGTGGGTGTGTTGAGACCCAGCAGCAGCCTCAGGGTTGTCGATTTGCCTGCGCCGTTCGGGCCCAGGAAGCCCGTGACGTGCCCCGGACGGACGGTGAAGGAGAGATGGTCGACGGCTGTAATGGTCGTTCCGTAACGCTTCGTCAGTTCTATGGCTTCGATCACCACAACACCGTCCCGCCGCCGAGCACTTCCTGACATCTGACCGCGGCCGACACTCCAACTCGGCTTCTGTCGACCCAGGTTGTACGTCCCCGGGGCGATGCCCCATGCCGCCATCCCTCCTACGATCGGCACATGCCCGCCAACCCGCCGCCGCCCCTCCTCAAGCGTGTCCCGCCGGGTGCCTGGACGGCGTTCGCCTGGTGTGCGGGGACGGCGTTCACGTATCTCACGCGGATCCGGCTGCCCGGCGAGTACGAGCCCGATCATCTGCCCGCCATCCAGCTCTACCGCTGGGACGGTGTGGTGTTGCTCCTCGTGGCCACCGGCCTGGCGTTCAGCGCCGCCGCCCTTCTGTCCCGTCGGCCGTTGACGGCCGTGGGGCTGCTGCTGACGGCCGCCGTCGCCCAGACGACCACCCTGGCCGCGGTGGAGATTCCGCTCGCCCAGTTCCTGGCCGTGCAGACCGCCGTGTACTTCATCGCCGCCGGCCGCCCCCGCCGTACCGGAGTCATCGCCGTCTCCCTCTCGCTCGCGCTGCTCGTGGGCTACATGGCCGTACGGATCCTGTACGGCTGGGTCGTCGGCACCTCGGCCGAACTCGCCGTCGCCCTCGTCACGTTGATCGCCTGGCTGCTCGGCGACGCCGCCCACCGCAGCCGTACGCACGCCCAACAGCTCGCCGCCCGTACCGCAGAACAGGCCGTCACCGCCGAACGCCTGCGCATAGCAAGGGAGATGCACGACACGGTCGCCCACAGCATCGGCATCATCGCCCTCCAGGCGGGCGCGGCTGCCCGCGTCGCCGCGACCAGGCCCGAGGCCGCGCGCGAGGCGATGTCGGCGGTCGAGCACGAGGGCCGGGAGACCCTGGCGGGCCTGCGCCGCATGCTCGTCGCGCTACGGCACGCGGACCAAGGCGCCGATGCCGGTGACGGTCAACAGGCCTCCCTCGCAGTCGGGTTGGCGGACGTCGAGCGGCTCGCCGCCGTGACGAGCGCCGCCGGTGTGCGTGTACACCTGCACTGGGCGGGCGAACGGCGCGAACTGCCCCCGGACGTCGACCTGTCGGCTTTCCGTATCGTGCAGGAGTCGGTGACCAACGTCGTACGGCATGCCGGTGCCCGGTCCTGCCGGGTCACCCTCGACTACCGGGCCGCCGACGCCCTCGCCATCGAGGTCACCGACGACGGGCGGGGCCGGGGGAGCGTCACCGACACCGGGTTCGGGCTGGCCGGGATGCGGGAGCGAGTCGCCCTGCTGGACGGGGAGTTCACGGCCGGGCCGCGCCCCGAGGGCGGCTTCCGGGTCGCTGCCCGACTGCCGATCCCGGTCGCCGTCGGACTTCCGGTGGTGGCCCGATGACGCCGGCTGTCCGGGTTCTCCTCGCCGACGACCAGCAACTGATCCGTACGGCACTCAGCATGGTCATCGCCGACCTGCCGGACATCGAGGTCGTGGGCGAGGCAGCCGACGGGGCGGAAGCGGTCGCCCTCGTCGGTCAACTCGCCCCGGATGTGGTGGTGATGGACCTGCGGATGCCGGGCATGGACGGCATCGAGGCGACCCGCCGCATCACCAGGGGGACGGGTTCCAGTACCGGTACCAGGGTCGTCGTCCTCACCACCTTCGACGACGACGATCACGTGTACGGGGCGCTGCGCGCGGGCGCGTCCGGGTTCCTGGTCAAGGACATGGCCCTGGACGACATCCTCGCGGCGATCCGGATCGTGGCCGCCGGGGATGCCCTGATCGCCCCCAGCGTGACCCGCCGCCTCATCCAGGACTTCGCAGCCAACCCCCAACAGCACAGTCAGCAAAGGGAGTTGACGGCGATCACCGACCGGGAGCGCGAAGTGCTCACGCTCGTCGGCCGGGGGCTGTCCAACACGGAGATCGGC
Source organism: Streptomyces sp. NPDC002156 (assembly GCF_053593675.1). Classification (NCBI taxonomy): domain Bacteria; kingdom Bacillati; phylum Actinomycetota; class Actinomycetes; order Kitasatosporales; family Streptomycetaceae; genus Streptomyces; species Streptomyces sp. NPDC002156. The sequence continues at coordinate 3,752 of NZ_JBSFDA010000262.1, forward strand.
GCCGAACTGTGCATCAGCGTGGCCACGGCGAAGACGTACATCACCCGTCTGCTCGCCAAGCTGGACGCCCGTGACCGCGTCCAGCTCGTGATCATCGCCTACGAGGCGGGCTTGGTGTCCGTGTCCGCCACCGAGCGCAGATAGGCACCGAGTCGAGCGATCGCCGACGGATTGCGCGGGCTCTCGACGAGGTCCACGTAGTCCAGGACGAAGATCCGCTTGTTCCTGACGGCCGACACGTTCTTCAACGGGGCGTACGACAGCAGGAACTTGCGCTTCTGTTCCGCGCTGACGTCCCCGTAGTTGCAGATGACGATGACGTCGGGGTCGCGTTCGACCACCGTCTCCCAGCCGACCGTCGTCCAGGAGTCGGCGAGGTCGTTCATGACGTTGACGCCGCCGGCCTTGCTGATGACCTCCTCGGGGGCCGCGTAACGCCCGGAGGTGAAGGGCGAGTCCGTGCCGCTGTCGTAGAGGAACACCTTCGGACGAGCGCTCCCGGTCGGCGCCTTCGCCGCCACCGCCGCGACCTGCTTCTTGAAGTCCGCGATCAGGGTGGCCGCGCGCTGCTCGACACCGAAGAGCTTTCCGAGGTTGGTGAGGTCGGTGTAGAGGGCGTCCAGCGGCGGCATGATGCCCCGCGAGGTCTTCGTACGGCCGTTGCGGCAGGACTCGGTGAGGACGTACGAGGGGATGCCGAGCTTCTTCAGGGTGTCCGGGGTGAAGCCGTTGTCGTCACGGAAGCCGTAGTTCCAGCCGGCGAAGACCCAGTCGCCGCGGACGTCCAGGACGTTCTCCTTGGTGAGCTGGTCCTTGGACAGCCACTTCACCTTTGCATAGCCGTCCTTCCAGGGCACGTCGGTCAGATCACCCTTGTCGTCGGGCATGGCGAACCCGGCCATCCGGTCCTCCAGGCCGAGCGCGAACATCAGCTCGGTGATCCCGACGTCGTTCGTGACGACCCGCTCGGGCACCTTGTCGTACGTCACCTTCTGGCCGCAGTTGGTGAGGGTGACGGAGGACGGGGACGCTGTGGCCTTCGCCGAGGGCTTTTCCACCGTCGCGCCGCATCCGGCGGCGAGGAGGGAGCTGACCGAGAGCAGGGCAGCAGCGACAACTGGCTTGCGCATAAGGGGAGTTCCTTACAGGGAGGAGGCGGTCCCTTACAGGGGCGGCTTGGGAAGCAGATCGAAGAGCAACTGCACGGCACCGGTCTCCGGATGCCGTACGGGATGGGCGCGGACCCCGAACACCTCGGCCAGCAGCGCCGGTTGGAGCACATCGTGCGGCGGGCCCGACGCGACGAGGCGGCCCCCGGCGACGACGTACAGCAGATCGCAGTGGGCGGCGGCGAGGTTGAGGTCGTGCAGGGCGGCCAGGACGGTCAGGCCGCTCGTGCGGACCAGGGACAGGACGTCCAACTGGTGGGCGATGTCGAGGTGGTTGGTGGGTTCGTCGAGGACGAGGACCCGGGGCTGCTGGGCCAACGCCCGTGCGATGAGCACGCGTTGCTTCTCGCCGCCGGAAAGGGCGAGGAACCCCCGGTCGGCGAGATGCGCGATGCCGGTCCGCTCCAGGGCGGCGCCGCAGATCTCCCGGTCCCCGGCCGCCGTACGCCCCTGATGCGGCAGCCGCCCCATCGCGACCACCTCCGCGACGGTGAAGTCGAACTCGGAGGACGACTCCTGGGGCAGCGCGGCCAACACCCGGGCGGCGGCTCGGGGATCCATGCCATGGACGTCGTCCCCGTCCAGCCGCACCACACCCCCCGCCGGCCGCAGCGCCCGGTACACGCACCGCAACAGGGTCGACTTCCCGCTCCCGTTGGGCCCGACGAGCCCCACGAAGGCACCGCTGTCCACGCGCATCGTGATGTCCTCGACGAGCCGGACCGCCCCCGCGTCGACCGACACACCCTCCACATCGAGCCGCATGCCGTCACCTTCCACGTTGAGCCGCATGCGCTCACCGCCCCCCGAACGCGTAGCCGCCGCGCCGCATCAGCAGCAGGAACGCCGGTACGCCGACCACGGCCGTGATCACCCCGACGGGCAGTTCGGCCGGTGCGAGCAGCAGCCGGGACAGTACGTCGGCCCACACCAGCAGTACGGCCCCGGCGAGCGGCGCGACCGCCAGCACCCGCCGGTGATCGGCACCGACGAGCATCCGTACGACATGCGGGACCATGAGCCCGACGAAGCCGATGGCCCCGCTGACGGCGACGACCGTGCCGGTCACGGCGGCGGTGACGAGGAACAACTCCCGCCGGAGTCTGGTGGGTTGGACCCCCAGGGCGGCGGCGGTCTCGTCGCCCATGGCGAGGGCGTTGAGCGACTCGGCGCGCCGGGCCAGCCACGCCCACCCGGCGAGGACGGTCACGGCGGCGATCGGCACCTGCGCCCAGGTCGCCCCGCCCAGACTCCCGAGCAGCCACATCATCGCGGACCTGGCCGCCTCACCCCGGGCGGCCCCGAACACCATCACGGTGGTCACGGCCTCGAAGCCGTACGCCAGTGCCGTACCGGTGAGGATCAGCCGCAGCGGCGTGAGCCCGTGAGTGGCGGAGTGAGCCACGGCGTAGACGAGGATCATGGCGGCGAGCGCGGAGACGAAGGCGGACACGGACAGCGCCCAGACCCCGAGCCCGGCGAAGGCCCCCAGCAGGATCACGGCGTTGGCGCCGACGGCCGCGCCGGACGAGATCCCCAGCACGAACGGATCGGCGAGCGCGTTGCGGACCATGGCCTGCACGGCCACCCCGACGGCCGCGAGCCCGGCGCCGACCACGGCGGCGAGCACCACCCGGGGCAGCCGCAGCTCCCACACGATGGTGTACGCGGCGACGTCCTCGGCGCGGATGGTGCCGCCGGTGAGCCCGTCGCCGAGGAAGCGGAACACCTGCCCCCAGCCGATGCCGGAAGCGCCAAGACCGACCCCGCACAGGAGGGAGAGGAACAGGAGCAGAACCAGCCCAACGGCCAACGGCACGACGGGTATTCGGCGCACGGGCGGCGTCCTTCGCCTCGGCTCGCAGTCCGCGGCGAGCGGTCACATGGGCACGCGCACCTTGGGTGATCGGGCTCGCACGCCCACCTGCCAGGGGGGCGTGCATACCGTTGCGGGTCAGCGCCGGAGTCTCACCGGACTTCCCCCACGGGACGCGTCGGCGAGCGTAGCAAACGTGCCGGACAGGCCAATTCCCGCGGGTCCCCCTATGTCATGTTCTCGCGGGCCAGGCTTGCGACCGGCCCGGAAATTTCTGGTGACCGAATGGAAACGGCCACAACCGTTCGAGTGGACCGACCGTCTCTGATGAGCGTGAAGACCCGACCAGCTATACGACCGACCACGCGACCGGCCACCCCGCAGCCGAGCGAGAACCCCGGCCTGCGGCTCGACATCCAAGGCCTGCGGGCCGTGGCCGTGTCGCTCGTCGTCCTCGGCCATGCCGGGGTGCGTGGGTTCGCCGGTGGCTATGTCGGAGTCGACGTCTTCTTCGTCATCTCGGGCTTCCTCATCACCTCATTGCTGATACGCGAGTTGGCCACGAGCAACGGGATATCGATCCGCCGTTTCTACGCCCGCCGCGCGCTCCGCCTCCTCCCCGCGTCGACGCTCGTCGTCCTCGTCACCCTCGCCGGTTCCTGGCTGTTCCTGTCGAGGGTCCGCTTCGAGGAGTACGCCGGGGACGCGCTGAGCAGCGCGCTCTACGCGGTGAACCTCCGGTTGGCGGCGGGCGGCACGGACTACTTGGCGGAGGGGAGCCCGCCGTCGCCCTTCCAGCACTTCTGGTCGCTGGCGGTGGAGGAACAGTTCTATCTGCTCTGGCCGCTGCTGCTCCTGGTGAGCTGGCGGCTCGCGCGCCGACGGCGCGGACTGGTGGCGGTGCCGCTCGCCGTGCTGTGCCTGCTGTCGTTCGGGCTGAGCGTGACCGTGACGGAGAGCGCACCGTCCTGGGCGTACTTCGGTTCGCACACCCGCTTCTGGGAGCTGGGCGCAGGTGCGCTGCTGGCCCTGTCCGCCGAGCAACTGCGCGGCCTGCCGGCGAAGTTGGCGGCGCCGATGGCCTGGGCGGGCCTGGCCTGCATCCTCCTGGCGGCGATCCTCTACGGCAACTCCACCCCGTTCCCCGGCTATTACGCGCTCCTGCCGGTGATCGGGTCGGTCCTGGTACTGGCCGGAGGCTGCGCCCCGTCGCGCTGGGATGCCCAACTACTCCTCGCCAGGCGGCCGTTGGTGTGGCTGGGAGGCCTGTCGTACGGCTGGTACCTCTGGCACTGGCCGCTGCTGCTGATAGGCCCCGTGGCGCTGGGCAGACTCCCGGAGACCACGAGTGTCTGGCTCGCTCTGCTGTTCTGCGCGATCGCGCTGCTGCTGGCCTGGGTGACCCTGCGCCTGGTGGAGAACCCGGTCCGTTTCCACTCGGCGTTCCGGGGCCGCCCGGGGCGTGCGTTGCGGCTCGGGGCGGTGCTGTCGGCGGGGGCGGCGGTGATCGCGATGACGGCGTACGCGTTCCCGCCGCCGATCGACTCGGGCAAACCGGCGCTTCAGTTGAGCCAGGAGATAGCGAAGGCACCGGACCCCCAACTACGCCTGCGCCAACTCCTGGAGGCGCGGTCGAGCCGCCTGCCCAGCAACCTCTCCCCGCCGCTCACCGAGATCAAGTCGGCGCGGTCGGCGGTCTATCGGGACGGTTGCCATGTGGCGTACGACAGCACGAGCACGCCGCCGTGCGAGTACGGCGACCTGGCCTCCGACAAGGTCGTGGTCCTGTTCGGCGACTCCCATGCGGCCCAGTGGTTCCCGGCGCTCAACCGGCTTGCCCGGGAACGTGGTTGGAAGCTGGTGTCGTGGACGAAGTCGTCGTGCAAGGCGGCGAAGGTGACTCTGCGGCGATTCGACGGGCCGTATGCGGAGTGTGACGTCTGGCGGGCGCGGGCGATCGAGAGGATCGCTGCGCTGCGCCCGGACCTGGTGATCGTGTCGTCCTCGGACGCCGGCGACCCGCTCCACCCGGAACCCGACCCGGTCCAGCAGTGGACGAACGGCCTCCGTACGACGTACGAGGCGCTCGGCGCGTCGGGCGCGAAGGTCGTAGCGCTGCTGGACACTCCGTGGCCGAAGACGGATGCGGTGGACTGCGCGGCGCTGTACTCCCTCCGGCTGGACCGCTGTACGAACCGGCTGCCCGGGGCGATCAGGGACGGGGCCCGGAGGACGGCGACGCTCGACGCGGCGAGGTTGTCGGACGTGACGGTGATCGACCCCGTTCCGTGGCTGTGCACGGAGAGGGGTGACTGCCCTGTTCTGGTGGGCGACACGGTTGTGTACCGCGACGACAGCCATATCGCGGACGCGTATGCGGAGGCGGTTGCACCGGCCCTGGGCACCCGGCTGACCGAGGTGCTCGGCACCGGGTGAGTTGTTCGCCCCCGCCGCCCCTACCCATTCCTGGGCAGAGTGGGTCAGGCGCATCTCGCGGCCGTTGCGGACGAGCAGCGGGGTGCCGACCGAGGCTTCCATTCGCGCACCGGTTCGTGCCGGTCGGCGC
>NZ_JBSFDA010000263.1:0-9122 GCF_053593675.1 Streptomyces sp. NPDC002156
CGAACTCGGCGACCCGCCGCCGGGGTCGCCGGAGACGGTCCGCGCCCCCATCGCCAGGGCCCCGCCGACCGGGTCCCGACCGGGGGCGCGGACCGCCGTTGTGGGGAGGGCCGCCAGGAGCGAGCCGAGGGGTGACTTGGTGGTTGTCACAAGGTTCGCGATCCGGTCGATCGGCCAGCGCATCAGGACGTGTGGTGCGTCCGCGACCGTCGTCGTTCGTATCCGGCGCCAGCCGAGGCGTCTGAAGAGGATCTCGTTGCGGGCCTGGACGGTCGCGTCGAAGCGGAGCACGCCGTCGGTCTCCGCCCGTGCGCAGGCCGCGCGGACCAGGGCCGCGCCGATGCCGTGCGGGCCTCGGGCTCCGCGGGCGACGACGAGCCGCCCGCCGGCCCACCAGCCGATGTCGGGGCCGTCGGTGACCGGGCCGAGACGCACCCCGCCGACCACCGTGCCCTCCGGGTCCCGCGCGACCAGGACGACGGTCCGGGGGTCGCTGTCGCGGTCGTCCAGGTCGTGGTGGGCGAAGAGTCCCTGCTCGTGGACGAAGGCGTCGCGGCGGAGCCGCCTGTAGGCGGCCAGATCCGCCGTGCCGTCCGCCTCCTCGACGCGGAAGGCGGGCAGCATCCGGGCGAGTGTGCTGCGGTCGCCCAGCAGGGCGAGGATGTCCTGCGGCCCGTCCCCGGCCGGCACGACGACGGAACCGTCGAGGTACACGGCGCTCACCCGCCCGCGGTCCGCAGGACACTGCACGCCCCGCAGGCCGCACACCCCGCCCGCTGGTCGGCGCCGCTCATCCCGGCCGCGCGCAGCTTCGCCGCGACGCCCTCAGTGACGTACCGCAGCAGGTCGGTGCTCGGGGCGGCGATCCCGTCGCGGGCGGCGAGCGTGCCGCCCATCGGGCGGTAGGGGACGACGAAGGGGTACACGCCCCGGTCGATCAACTCCCCCGCTCCCGCGACGAGTTCGTCGGGGTCCTCGCCGAGGCCGACGAGGAGGTAGGTGGAGACCCGGTTGGGCCCGAAGACCCGTACCGCCTCGTCCCACGCGGCCTCGTACTCGGCCATCGGGACGGTGGACTTGCCGGGCAGCCAGCGCCCGCGCACCTCGTCGTCCAGCGACTCGACGTGGATGCCGATGGCGGTGGCTCCGGCGTCGTACAGCTCCCGGATCCACACCAGGTCGCCGGGCGGCTCGCACTGCACCTGGATCGGCAGCCCGGGCACGGCTTCGAGGACCGCCCTGACCGACCGTACGAGGTTGCGGGCGCCCCGGTCGGGGCCGGCCGTCGTGCCGGTGGTCATCACCATCTGCCTGACGCCGTCCAACCGCACGGCCGCCTCGGCGACTTCGGCCAGCTGGGCAGGTGTCTTGGCCGCGACCGTCGCACCGGAGCGTAGGGACTCCTCGATGGTGCAGAAGCGGCAGCGGTCGGACTCGGCGTAGCGGATACAGGTCTGGACGACGGTGGTGGCGAGGACGTCGGAGCCGTGCAGACGGGCGATCTGCTCGTAGCGGATGCCGTCGGCGGTCGTCAGGTCGTAGAACTTCGGGCGGCGTACGGCGGTCAGGGTCAGGCCGGTGTCTTCCTCGCCGAGCCAGACCTTGCCGTCGCGTACGGAGTAGGGGCTGTCGGGGTTGGTGGGCAGCGCGGCGTTGGCACCGTCGACAAGGACGTGCCCGTCGTCGCTGGGCCCCGCGCCGTCCGGCCGCCGCACGGGCGCGTCCAACGCCACGCCGTGCAGGGCGAGTTCGGCGCGGGTCATGATCCGCACGTCCACCGCTGTGTTGGTGCCAACGCTCACGGTGTGCCCCTTACAGCTGGTAGGTGGAGTTGATGATGGCGCCCTTGCGCGCGTAGTGGATCAGCGCGTCCTGGACGTCCAGGGGGTGGGTGGGGATGACGCCCTCGATGAGGTCCTCCTCGCGGGCGCCGTGCAGGGACAGTCCGAAGCGGCAGCAGTAGGCCTTGCCGCCCTCGGCGATGAACGTCTTGAGCTGGTTGTTGATGTTGTGCTCGCCGGGGAAGGCGGAGTTTCCGACGGTCGGGAAGCCGCGGGTGGCGAGGCAGTTGAGCGAGCCCGGGCCGTAGAAGTAGATGGCGGTCTCGAAGCCCTTGCGCAGGGCGCGGGTCGCCTGGAGGACGGCGACGAAGGAGACCGAGGACTCGTGGGCGATGCCGTGGACGAGGGTGAAGTAGGTCTCGCCGTTCTCGGCCTGGTAGTCGGGGAAGACCTTCGTGGAGCCGTAGATGCTGCTGCCGTCGGCGAGCGAGGGGTGCGGGATCTCGTCGAGGGACTTCTGCTCGACGTCGGAGAGTTCGGCGGTGACGACGGATTCGGACATGGCTGTCTCCTTGCGCGTGCTGGAACTGGAAGGGGAGCGGGTCAGTCGTAGAGCGTGGCGAACGTGTCCCTGAAGACGAGTTCGCCGAGTTCGCCGCCGCCGGTCGCTTCGGCGAGCCGGGCGTACTCGCCCGTGAAGTCGCCCCACGGCTGGTCGCTGGCGAAGAGCACGCGGTCGTGGCCGATACCGCGGCGCTCGATCTCCTGGGCCAGCCAGCGGGGTGTGAAGCCGATGGCCCAGGAGAGGTCGGTGTAGACGCGCTTGCCGGCGGTGATCCAGTCGAAGAACCGGGAGCCGACGAGCTTGATGTGGCCGCTCATCCCGCCACCGAAGTGCACGAGGTGGACGGGCACCCGGTCGGCGTACCAGTCGACGAGGTGGCCGACCTCGTCGATGTCGGAGGCGGCGCCGGGCGAGGTGTGGACGTGGACAACCAGGTTGTTGTGCTCGGCCACCTGGAAGATGCGGTCCAGCATCGGGCGGCACACCGGGTCGGTCGGGCGCCCGCCGAGCAGGAAGCTCAACTTCAGCGCCTTCACGCCCTGTTCGCCGGCCAGGGCGAGCGCCCGTGCGGTGCGGTGCTCGTCCTCGGGGCGCGGGGACACCCACAGTCCGGCCCGGATCCGGTCGTCGGTCTGGGCGGCCTCGATCGCCAACTCGTTGAAGGAGAAGGCGAGATCGGGGTCGGGGACGCCGTAGTTGGGGATGACCAGGGCGCGTTCGGTGCCCTCGGCGTCCATGTCGGCGACGAGTTGCTTGACGGTGGCGCGGGCGGTGGTGTCGGGGTTGACGAGCGGTCCGCCGTAGAAGGGGTACGCGGGCAGGACGCCGATGTGGCGGTGTGCGTCGAAGACCATGGTCGGGATACCTCCTTCAGCCGATCGGGAGCGCGGAGGCGAGTTCGCTGGGGGCGCCGGTGAGCGTGCCGCAGACGTCGGCCATACGGCGGGACACGTCGATGTGGTTCGCGAGGAACTCGGCGTCCCTGCCCACCGCTTCGAAGCGTCCGGAGCCCCAGGAGTGCTGCCAGGGCAGGCCCAGGAAGTACAGGCCGGGGGTGCTGGTGGCGCCCCGCCAGTGCATGGGGTAGCCACGGCCGTCGAATGCGGGGATCTCGACCCAGCGGTGGTCGCGGGTGAACCCGGTGGACCAGACGACCGAGGTGATGCCGGCTGCCTCCAGGTCCAGGTCGGGTGCCTGTTCGGCGGGCTCCCACACCGGCACGTACCGGGGTTCGTCGGGGGCCGTGATCTTCCGCGCGGTGATGTGGGCGTCGATGCTGTCCTTGATGCCCTCGGCCACGGCGTCCGCCCGGTCGAGGTTGACCTTGAGGTCGTCGGCGAACTCCAGACGCGTACCGGCGGTACCGCCGATGCCCGTCAGCCGCCCGTGCAGACGCATTCCGTCGCGGGCGAAGGCCCGCAGGTCGATGTCACGGCCTCCGTCGCGCCCGGTGACGTAGTGGTTGACCCGCATCCGGACGGCGCCCGCGTCGTCGAACTCGTCGATGCTCTTGCCGTAGTACCCCATGTCGTCCAGCCAGGCCACGCAGTCCCGGCCCCGGTAGAAGCGGGCGACGCGGGGTGCGCTGCCGACGGCGAGATGGACCTGTCGGCCGGCCAGATGGAGGTCCTCGGCTATCTGGCAGCCGGACTGTCCGGTACCGACCACCAGGACGGCGCCCTCGGGGAGTTGGTCCGGGTTGCGGTAGCGGGAGGAGTGGATCTGCTCGACGCCTGCGGGCAGCCGCTCGGCCATCCTCGGAATGGACGGGGTGTGGTAGGGACCGGCGGCCACGACCACCTGGTCGGCGGTGAACTCCCCTTCCCCGGTGGACAGTTCGAAGACGCCTCCGGCGCCCCGGCGCAGTCCGGTGACGGCGACGCCCTCCCGCAGCGGGGGCTGGAAGGAGGCGACGTACCCCTCCAGATAGCGGATGATCTCGTCGCGGACCATGAAGCCGTCGGGGTCGTCTCCCTGGTAGGGGTAACCGGGCAGTTTGCACTGCCAGTTGGGCGTCACCAGGCAGAAGGAGTCCCAACGGCGCTCGCGCCACTCATGGCCTACCCGGTTCCGCTCGACGACGACGTGCTCGATGCCACGCTCGCGCAGGCAGTAGCTGACCGACAGACCGGCCTGGCCGCCGCCGACGACAGCCACCGGGTAGTGGGCCCCGGCCAGCCGTGGCGCGCTCACCGCATGCTCCCGTCGGCGTTGCTGAGTGCCTCGACGGCGACCTCGGCCCCGTCGAGGGATTTGTACGCGGCTGCGGTCCGTTCGATCTGCGCCAGCTGGTCGGAGGCCCCGGTGCAGGCGAATCCGTACTTCTCGCGCACCCGGTCGCTCGCGATTCCGAGCGCGGTCCGGCTTCGCTCCAGGAAGTCGCCGAGTTCGTAGACGCCACCGGGGGCGAGGTAGTCCTCGATTACCGTGGAAGGTGAATAGCAGCGCTGGGTCTCTCCGTCGGGCCAGCGCACATGGAAATACAGCTCAGGCATGAAATCCTCCATGCGGGGCGCCGAGGTTCGGTCACCTCGCCGCTGCTTCTGACCACCACTTCAGCCAGCGCGAATTACCGAACGGCGTCATCCGGAATAAGGCGGAGTTACATAGCCCTCACGCCAAGTACCCTTACATGCACGCAGAGTTGCCTCTGAGGCAAATCGAATGCGCCGAACGCCGCGCTGCCACGGAGAAATGGACTTGCCGCGCCGCTCAGGGTTTTTCGACCTGTCGGGCCAATTCATGGAGATGGACCGCGAGCTGAAGCCTCAGGGCGTTGTCCGGCTGCTGCCATTCGGGCCCGAGCAGTCCCCCGATGCGCTCGATCCGCTTGAGGAGCGTGTTGGTGTGGATGTGCAGGGCGCGGGCCGTTCCGGCGAGGTTGCGGGAACTGGCGAAGTACGCGGTGAGGGTGCCCAGCAGGTCGGTGCCGCGTTCGGTGTCGTGGGCGAGGAGGCGGCCGAGGGAGTCGTCGAGGAAGGCTCCGAGGTCCTGCTCCCGGTGGGGATCGAACAGGACGGTGTACATCGCGAGCCGTTCCGTGCTGGTCCCGCCGTCCCGTACCCCGAGTCCGCGCAGCAACCGGCAGCAGCGGCCGGCCAGGGTGACACCGGCGCCGAGCGGTTCCGGGCCGCGCGGGACGGGCGCGGCGCAGACGAGCACGGGGGCGCCGGTCACGCGCCGCAGTCGCTGGTGGACGCTCTTCGCGGCCGCCGTCGCGTCCTGGGCGCGGATCAGGGCGACGGGGACGCCCAGGTGCTCGCCCGCCAGACCGTCGTACTCCTCCGCGAGACCGTGCAGCAGCCGGGTCGTGTCGCCGAGCCGGTCCTTCGGTGCGTCGACCACCAGGACGGTGTCGAGATGCCCGGGCTCGATGTGCCGGGCGCGGGCGCGCAGCGCGAGTTCGGTGGAGAACGGGCGTGGGGCGGCGAGGAGTTGGGTGAGGAGCTCGCCCCGGACGCGTTCCTCGGCCCGGACGACGGCGTCCTGGGTCAGGGTCAGCAAGGCCGCGGTCTGCGCCGCGCGTTCAAGGGTGCGTGCCTCGACCGGGTCCGGGTCGCCGTGGCGGGACAGGACCAGGGCACCCATGTGAGTGGCGCCGACGACGACCGCCGCCACGGTGTGCCGCAGGGTGTCGCCACGCTCGACGGTGACGCAGCGGCCGGACCTGCGGCTCTCCTCGATGCCGGGGGCGACCGCCTCGGCCATGGGCGGGGAGGCGGTGAGGTCGGCGTGCTCGCGGACCCTCGCCTCGTCCTCGTCGGCGGGCTGCCCGCGGGCGACGAGGACGCGCTGGGCGTGGTCGAGGACGAGGACTCCACCGCCCAGGGTGTCCACGACGAGGTCGGCGACGGCGCCCACGTCACCGCCCGCCAGCACCACACGGGTGAGCGCCTCGTGCACGGCCTCGGCCGCCTCGATCGTGGCGTACGCCGTCTCCAGGGCGTGCAGGGCGCGGCGGCTCTCGTCGTACAGCCGGGCGTTCTCCAGCGCCACCGCCGCGTGGTCGCCGAAGGCGGTCAGCAGGGCGACGTCGTCCCGGACGAACGGCCGCTCCTGGCGGTTCGCCGCGATCAGCGTGCCGAGGAACCGGCCGCCCGCGATCAGCGGGACCCCGAGCATCGACACGATGCCCTCCGCCTCGATGGAACTGTCGATACCCGGGTGGTGGACGATGTCGGTCGACGCCAGATAGTCGCTCGCCCAGTACGGGGCCCGGGTCGTGGCCACGCGCCCGGCGATGCCGACATGGGCAGGACCGTGCGTCCGCTCGGCGAACCCGGGGGTGACCGTCCCGGCCGTGGCGCGCACCCGCAGATACGTCCCGTCCTCCTCCAGCACCGCCAGATAGGCGAGGTCGGTACCGATCAGGTCGTGCGCGTGCCCGACGACACTGGCCAGCACTTCCTCGACTCCGCGCAGCACGGTCAGCGAGCGTGCCGTGGCGTACAGGCTGGACAGTTCCCGCTCCCGACGGCGCTGCCGCTGGAGCTGTTCGTCCTCGGTGCGGTCCATGAGATGTCCTAGCTCACCACGGTCACAGGGTGGGTGAATCATACGCCGGACACGGATGAGGAGTGGAGGATTCATACCTCTTCCGGGCCGGGGAGCGGCCGTAACGTTCCCCACAACGAGCGAATCGAGCGAACGCCGTCGCGGCCGAGATGGAGTACGAGACATGGCTTCCGTAGTGCGCGTAGCGGCCGTACAGGCCGAACCCAAGTGGCTGGACCTCGACGCCGGGGTGGACCACGCCGTGGACCTGATCGCCCAGGCCGCCGCCGGCGGAGCCGAGCTGGTCGCGTTCCCCGAGGTGTTCCTGCCCGGCTACCCGTGGTGGATCTGGCTGGACTCCCCGCTCGCCGGCATGCAATACGTCCCCCGGTACGCGGACAACTCCATGACCCGCGACGGCGAACACCTCGCCCGCATCGCCGCGGCCGCCGCCGAGCACCGGATCTTCGTCGTCCTCGGCTTCGCCGAACGCACTCTCACCGGCAGCCTTTACATGGCCCAGGCGACCATCGACGACACCGGCCGAGTGCTCGCCGTACGCCGCAAACTCAAGCCCACCCACGCCGAACGCACCGTCTTCGGCGAGGGCGACGGCAGCGACATCCAGGTCCACGAGACCAGACTCGGCCGCCTCGGCGCGCTGAACTGCGCCGAGCACATCCAGCCGCTGACCAAGTACACGATGTACAGCAAGGGCGAGCAGATCCACGTCGCGTCCTGGCCGAGCTTCTCCGTCTACCGGGGCATGGCGACGGCGCTCGGGCCCGAGGTGAACACGGCCGTCAGCCTGGTCTACGCCGTCGAGGGGCAGACCTTCGTCCTCGCGCCCTGCGCCACGGTCGGCCAGGCGGGACAGGACCTGTTCTGCGACACCGACGCCAAGCGGGAACTCCTGCTCCAGGGCGGCGGATTCACGCGGATCTACGGTCCCGAGGGCAGCGAACTCGCCAAGCCACTGCCCGAGACCGAGGAGGGCATCCTCTACGCCGACCTCGACTTCGACCTCCTCGCCATCGCCAAGCACGCCTACGACCCGGCCGGCCACTACTCCCGCCCCGACGTCTTCCGGCTCACGTTCGACCCCCGTCCGAAGGAACGCGTCGAGTACGTCGACCCGGCTGCCGACACGGCCGTCACCGAGCCGAAGGATCCCGGCACGGACGTCGTCGCGCCCGACTGAACATGCCCCGCGGACACCCCCCTGGACACCCGCATGTCCCATGAAAGGAACGACGCCATGAGCGCCAACGACCCCTTCGCCCGCCTCCCCGAGGCAGCGACCTTCACCCTCACCAGCACCACGCTCACCGACGGCGCCCCGCTGCCCGTCGAGCAGATGTCCGGTCTCTTCGGCGTCCCGGGCGGCAAGGACGTCTCCCCGCAGCTGGCGTGGAGCGGCGCCCCCGAGGGCACCCGGAGCTACGCCGTCACGATGTACGACCCGGACGCCCCGACCGGCTCCGGCTTCTGGCACTGGGCCGTGGCCGACCTCCCCGCGACGGTCGGCGACCTGCCCGAGGGGGTCGGCGACGACACCGGATCGGGCCTGCCCGAGGGCGCCTTCCAGGTGCCCAACGACGCCCGTACCGGGCGGTTCATCGGCGCGGCCCCGCCGGCCGGGCACGGCGCTCACCGGTACGTCTTCGTGGTGCACGCCCTCGACGTCGAGAACATCGGCATCCCGGCCGACTCCACCCCCGCCTTCCTCGGCTTCACCATGGCCCGCCACATCCTCGGCCGTGCGATCCTCACCGCCACCGCCGAGACCCCCGCCTGACCATCACGTCGGACAGGCCGACGGATCATCGATGACGCCGCGAAGGAGCGGGCTCCGGTGAGAGGCTGATCGGGTCCGGTCTCCGTGTTCGACCAAGCGTCTCGTCGTTCGACAAGGCGTCTCGTCGAAGAAGCCCGCCGAAGGAATTGGGGAATGTCCGTGCCCGAGCCGCAACCCGTCCCGCAGTCGGTACTGAGCCCGCTCACCAACTCCGCCGTCTTCCTGGTCGTGACCGTCGATCCCGGCGGGGAGCCGGTCGTACGGGAGTTGCTGTCCGACCTCTCCGGTCTGGTGCGGGCCGTCGGTTTCCGGATTCCGGAAGGGGAGCTGACCTGCGTCGCCGGCATCGGCTCCGAGGCCTGGGGGCCGCGGTTGAACGGTGCCCGGGCCGGCGCGCGGGAAGACTTACGCGGAGAGGGCAGAAAGGTAGAGGGGGGGGGTTGGACAAAATGTTTTTATGAAAGTGTAGTTAGAGGGGGGGGGC
>NZ_JBSFDA010000264.1:0-8963 GCF_053593675.1 Streptomyces sp. NPDC002156
GCTGGAACGGCACGAACGCCAGTGCCTGGCCGACGTGGAGCGGTGGATGGTGCGGTCGCTTCCGGTGCCCCTCGCCATCCTCGCCCGGGTGTGGCAACTCCCCACGACGTACGGGCACGGACCCGGCGCCGGAGAGCGCCGAGCCCGTGGACGTCGTACGGAGACCGATACGAAGGACCGTCAGAGAGTCGCCGCTGCCGCGGTGATCGCCGAGGCGAAGGTCGAGACCTCGGAGTAGACACCGGGCGCGTTGGCCCGGGCACAGCCGATACCCCAGCTGACGATGCCGACCTGAACCCACTCGTTGGCGCTGTCCCGGCGGAACATCGGACCGCCGGAGTCACCCTGGCAGGTGTCGACACCACCGGACGCGTACCCGGCACAGATCTCGTCAGCAGCGACGAGACCGCTGTAGCCGCTGTAGGAACGGCAGGTGGCATCGCTCACGAACGGCACGGTCGCCTTGAGCATGTACCGCTGCTGGGCACCCCCCTCGGAGGCCGAGCCCCACCCGGCGATGGTGAACGTGCCGGTGTTGTACTGCGTGGTGGTGGCGATCTTCAGCGTGGACTGCGTGGTGATGGGCGAGGCGAGCTTGATGAGCGCCCAGTCCTTGCCGTTGCCGTTGTAGCCGGGGGCCCGGTACACGTACGTGGACCTGACCTGGACCCGGCCGGTGGTCGACTGGAGGTCCACGACACCGGCGGTCGCCGTGATGCTGGTGTTGGCGCCGGTGCCGCTCACACAGTGCGCGGCGGTGAGCACGATCTGCTGGGTGAGCAGCGAGCCGCCACAGCCCATCGAGAGCCGGACCATGAACGGGAACTCGCCCTGCGCGGCCCGGGTGCCACCGACGACGGGCGCCGGAGCGGCCTGGGCGGAGGAGAGGGGCTGAAGGCTGATGATCGCGAGCGCGGCGGCGCCGGCGGCGACCGTTCTCTTGAGCGCGGTGATGAGCTTCTTCAACGTGATGCCTTCCGTGGGGGGTTGGACATACGCAGAAATGTCAGGCCCATGCCAAACAAACAGAAAGAACTCGTGCGCTTCATGGCATGAGCCGGTCAAAATCTGTTGAAGGATTATGGGAACGCTGTGAGCGTGCCCACAAGGGGCGAAATCCGGCCGCACCCATCGAGCCACAGGCCCGGGCCGGGGCTACACCGGCCTACGCACCGGCGTCGGGCAACCGCAGCCACTCGGCCCAGGACAGATCACGCCCGATGAACCGAGGCCGCACGAAGGGCCACTCGTCGCCGATCCACCGAGGCACAAGCTCATCGAGCGCCTGCTCGACCGCACCCCCCACGGCACTGTCGACAACCCACCAGGAGACCTCGGCATCGGCACCGTCCTTCTCGGGCGGATCGATGTACACACAGCCAAGCTCGACGCTTTCATCGCGATTGAGCAGCACGTAGTTGAAGGACTCATGGGCGTCGATCTCGGCGGCATGCCGCTCCAGATCGGCGAGATTGGCCTCGTAGGTGATGGAGGCGGCCGGCCACCCCCAGGCCTCCCCGAAGATGCTCCACAACCGCTCGCGCGACCCCATGACAGTCGGGTAGTCGATGACGGCATCGGCCCCACGAATCGGCCGCAGATGATACCCACCGGCCACGTCGACGTGGAGCGGGTGAACGAAGTCGCGGGGGAGCCAGGTCATGACCGGAGGCTAACGCCCACGTGGGCGCCTCGCACCGGGATGTCCCGGGGGAGTGGTCCACCGACGGCCGTACCGCTCCCCGGCGGCGTGCCACCAGGCGGGCGGGGAGACGCCGTCGCCGCGAGGGGCCGACGCCTGCCCGGGATGCAGGCCGAGGGCGCGTAATGCGTCCGACGCCACGTACACGGTGAACCATCCGCGCCAGTGCCCATCGACTCCGGGCTCGCACGCGAGGTCGTACCGAACCTCGTCAGGCGCGAACGGCATCCAGTCGATACCGCGTTCCCGCAGTCAAGCGCGCAGGGCGGCGAGGGGGCCGGGATGCCCGGGAAGGTTTTCGCAGGAGGTGATGGTGATCCACGCTGTGTTGTCCATGGGGCGGTCGTCCTCTGGGTGGTCAGGCCCGGTCCAGGAACGCGGTCCAGGTGCCGGGGGCGACGGTGAGGACCGGGCCGGAGGGGTTCTTGGAGTCACGGATGTGGATGGCGGAGGTGCGGGCGGCGACTTCGAGACAGTTGCCGCCCTCACTGCCGCTGTAGCTGGACTTGAACCACGCCAGGTCGTCCGAGAGGTTCTGGTGCCGTGCTGCGGTGGTCATGACTCTCCTAGCAGTCCATCCAGGAGGCGCACGCTCTCGTCGGGAGAGAGGGCCTGTGACCGCAGCATTCCATATTTCAGGTGATAGGAACTGACCTCGTCGGGGTCGTCCACAAGGAAGCTGGCGCGCTGCACCTCCAGGTACACCAGGCGTTCGTGATCCGGGGTTTCGAGCAGCACCATGGGGCCGTCGAGACAGGCATGGGGCGTGCGGTCCATAGGCATGATCTGCACGCTCATGTGGACGGGTTCGCAGGCTTCGAGGATCTTGCGGATCTGCTCGCCCATCACCTCCCGACCGCCGACCTCCCGCTGGAAGATGCTCTCCTCCAGGACGAAGTGCCCCACCGGCGGCTGCTCCCGCTGCCACATCAACTGGCGTTCCATGCGGGCGTTCACCCACTGCTCGGCCGTCTCGTTCCCGATCGCCGGATACCGGAAGTCGAAGACGGCGCGGCAGTACTCCGGAGTCTGGAGCAAACCTGGAACCGCCTGGGTCTCGTACGACAGAAAGCTGAGCGCCTCCTGCTCATGCTCAACCAGTCCCTGCGCGAACTGGACGACCCGCTCCCGGACTGGCACCTTGACCACCATCACGGCCAACACCCCACCTGTGTCGAGCAGTTCGTCGAACTGCTCGGCCCGGTCGAGTTGCAGCGCAAGTCGCCCCTGCTCGATGGAGCCGACGGTGTCGACGTGGATGTTCGCACGCTCCGCCAGCTGCTCCTGAGTCAGCCGTGCCCGCTTCCTGAAGTGGGAAACCGCCGCCCCGATGGCCTGCCATGAACTGCCCCGCCTGGGCCTCTTCGCCGAATGCATGCGTGTCCCATTCCCCCGTTCCCACCCGAACCCCTCGTAGTGGAGTCGTAGCAATCGGAACTACGACTTCACGTACTGCTCCACAGTAGTGACTCCCTGTGACAGTGGCCCCATGAACGCACAACCCCAACTCCTCCACGCCCGCCAGGCGTTCTACCGCCGCGACCGCAGGTCGGTACGCCTGGCCCGCGACTTCACCCGCGAGACCCTCACCGACTGGGGCACCCCCGAGCGCACCGACGACGTGCTGCTCTGCGTGAGCGAACTGACCACGAACGCCCTCCTGCACGGCGTACCGCCGGGCCGGGGCTTCCTCCTCCAACTGGCCCTGGCCACCGACGGCGTACTGCGCGTCGAGGTCCACGACAGCGGCTCGGGCGAGATCCATACGCCGGATCTCGGTCCGGAAGCCGAGGAAGGGCGGGGGCTGCTCATCGTGGCGGGGTTGGCGGACAGGTGGGGGGTGGGGGAGCGGTGCCCCGGTAAGTCGGTGTGGTGCGAGTTCGGGCTACGTGTGTGAACTATTCGGCGTTCCGGCGTGCCTCGATGGCCTGCACTTTGTCTCCGGCGAGGTCATAGGCATCGGCGGATGACATCGGCTGCCGTGACCGGTCCGTTGCCGAGGCAGTTAAGGGAAACGTACTTCCGGGAAACGTATTTCCCCAAATGATCCTGCAGGAGGCCAACCACGCCCCGCCCGACCCCCGAACTGCCCAAACCCACAGACATGTTCGACCGCGACCGGGAGTGGAGCGACCTGACGGCCTTCGCGTCCGACACAGGCCCGGAAGCCACCCTGGCCGTGGTCTCCGGGCGGCGCCGCCAGGGCAAGTCCTTTCTCCTGGACTCGCTCGCCCGTGCCGCCGGCGGTTTCTACTTCTGTGCGTACGAGGCGACCGAGGCCGAGTCGCTCCGCCGCTTCGGCGAGGAACTCGGCCAGTACACCGGCACCGTCGCCCCCATGCGCTTCGACCGCTGGGAACAGGCGATCGACGCCCTGCTCGCACTCGGCGCGGAACGCCCCCTCCCCGTCGTCATCGACGAGTTCCCGTACCTGGCCCGGGCCACCCCCGCCCTCCCCTCCATCATTCAAGTCGCCTACGGACCACGCCGACCCGAGCGTCTGAACTCCCGTACCCGACTTCTCCTCTGCGGCAGTTCGCTCTCGTTCATGGGCAAGCTGCTCAGTGGTACGTCCCCCCTGCGCGGCCGGGCCGGGCTCGAACTCGTCGTCCATCCCCTCGACTTCAGGCAGGCCGCCGCCTTCTGGGGCATCGACGACCACCGCCTCGCGCTCCTCGTGCACAGCGTCGTCGGCGGAACCCCCGCCTACCGAAGGGAGTTCGTCCGCGACGACGTCCCCGTCGACCTGGCCGACTTCGACGCCTGGGTCTGCCGTACGGCGCTGTCCCCGCGCTCCCCGCTCTACCGCGAGGCCCGTTATCTCCTCGCCGACGAGTCGGACCTGCGGGACCGCGCCCTCTACCACTCAGTCCTCGCGGCACTGGCCTCCGGAAACGGCACGGCGGGCCGGATCGCCGGCTGCCTGGAGCGGCCGATCAGCGACATCACACACCCGCTGACCGTCCTCCAGGACTGCGGACTCGTACGGAGGGAGGTGGACGCCTTCCGAGGGAACCGCAGCGTCTACCGGGTCGGCGAGCCGCTCATCGCCTTCGACCATGCCATCTCCCGGCCGAAGCTCGCCCTGCTGGACCGGGGGATGGCCGAGCATGTCTGGGAGACCGCCAGGCCCCGCTTCCTCTCAGCCGTCGTCGGCCCGCACTTCGAGCAGGTCTGCCGTGAGTGGGTGGCCCACTTCGCGGCGCCGGACACCTTCGGCGGCATGCCCATCGATGTCTCGTACGGGACAGTCCCCGACCGGACCGCCCGTACCAGCCACGAGATCGACGTGGTCGTACGGGGCGCGGTGGGCCAGGACAACGGCGTACTGCTCTCCTTGGGCGAGGCCAAGTGGGACCAGGTGATGGGAATGGGGCACCTCGAGCGCCTGCGGCAGGCCGAACGGCTGCTGGCGGATCGCGGGGTCGACACATCCGCCGTACGGCTCGCCTGTTACAGCGGGGCAGGGTTCACCGGGGATCTGCGGGCTGCGGAGAGGCGGGGGGAGGTGGTGCTGGTGGATCTGGCGCGGTTGTACTCGGGTGAGTGAGCCGCGCGGCCTTCCAGCGAAGGTACTAGGACAGTATCTGGCCCAATTTCTTCCTACCGTGTCCCCATGACCACCCCCGACGAGCCGGACGACGTACTCAACGGCGTCCCGATCAAACCCTTCGCCGACGCCCCCGCCCTAGACGCCTGGCTTACCGCCCACCCCTCCCCACAACCCGCCGCCCTCTGGGTGAAGGTCGCCAAGAAGGGGTCAGGTCTGCCCTCCGTCGGCTTCGCCGAGGTCAATGACGTGGCCCTCTGTCATGGGTGGATCACCGGGCAGCGCAGGAGCCTCGACAGCTCGCACTTCTTGCAGAAGATCACCCCGCGTCGGCGGGGCAGCGCGTGGTCGATGGTCAATGTGCGGCGGGTGGCGGAGCTGGTCGAGGCCGGGCTCATGCGGCCCGATGGGCTCGCGGAGGTCGACGCCGCGAAGGCGGACGGGCGGTGGGAGGCGGCGTACGAGTCCCAGCGGGATGCCTCCGTGCCGGACGACCTCGTCGCCGCGCTGGAGCGCGAGCCCCGCGCCAGGGCGGCCTTCGAGGCGCTCGGCAGGACGGGGCGGTATCAGGAAGTGATCCTGCCGCTGCTCACCGCCCGTACGCCGGAGACCCGGGCCGCGCGTCTCGCGGCGGCCGTCGCCAGGCTGGCGGAGGGGGCCGCGGATTCCCGGCCCTGAGCGGACACCGGGGCATCCGTCACCCGGTGCCGCTCCACCTCCGCCCGCCCGAAGCCTCGCGCGGAACCGGCGGAACCACGCGTCGCGTCACGCGTTCCTGATCGCCGAGATGTCGAAGTTCAGCTTGATCTTGTCCGACACCAGGACGCCACCCGTCTCCAGGGCCGCGTTCCACGTCAGGCCCCACTCCGAGCGCAGGATCTCGGCCTTGCCCTCGAAGCCCACGCGCTCGTTGCCGAACGGGTCCTTCGCCGCGCCGTTGAACTCCAGGTCGATGGAGATCTCCTTGGTGGTGCCGAGGATCTCCAGGTCACCGGTGATGCGGTAGTCGTCGCCGCCCAGGGACTCCGCCTTGGTCGACCGGAACGTCATCGTCGGGAACTCGTCCGTCCGGAAGAAGTCCGCGCTTTTCAGGTGGCCGTCGCGGTCGGCGGAGCCCGTCTCGATGCTGTCCATCTTGATGTCGAGGGACGCCGTCGAGTTGGACGGGTCGGTGCCGTCGAGGTGCAGGGTGCCCTCGAACTCCTGGAAGCTGCCCTTGACGTTCGTCACCATGGCGTGCCGGGCGACGAAGCCGATGGTCGTGTGCGAGGCGTCGATCGTGTAGTCGCCGGTCAGCGCGGCGAGCTCCGGGGTCACGACTCCGGTGGTCGTGGCTGCGTCGCCGTCGGTGGTCTTGCGGCCGAAGATACCCATGACGTGCTCCTTGGGGACGGGTTGTTGAAGCTTTAATCAATCCAACGAGAGGAACCGTAGTCCTATTCCGTTCAAGGTTCAACATCATCCGGGGAGTGTCGGCGAGGTTACTCCGGGTGCCGTAATCCCGCCCGGTGCGGCAGGGGTGTCGTCTCGACGGCTTTGTGAGACCTCCACAACCCGAACGCCCCCTGAGCAGTCGGGTCGGCTGCATGCCGACGTTGTTCTGTTCAGGGGTACCAGGAAAACGCGCCGGAGACTGTACGGAGTCGACGGCCCGGTTTTCTTGCTCGACTTCGTATGGTCACTACATGACCTTTATCGACGAGGCGCAGGGTGGGTCCGCGGGCGAGCCGACAGGAGAGCCGACGGACGCACGCGGGCGCGTGGCCGAGCTGCACGAGATCCGTGCGCGGGCTCTGGCCGGCCCCAGCGAGAAGGCCACCGAGGCGCAGCACGCCAAGGGCAAGCTGACCGCCCGGGAGCGCATCGAGCTGCTCCTCGACCCGGACTCCTTCAACGAGGTCGAGCAGCTGCGCCGGCACCGCGCGACCGGCTTCGGCCTGGAGGCCAAGCGGCCGTTCACCGACGGCGTCATCACCGGCTGGGGCACGGTGGAGGGCCGTACGGTCTTCGTGTACGCCCATGATTTTCGGATTTTCGGTGGTGCGCTCGGTGAGGCCCACGCCACCAAGATTCACAAGATCATGGACATGGCCATCGCGGCCGGGGCCCCGCTCGTCTCCCTCAACGACGGCGCCGGTGCCCGCATCCAGGAGGGCGTGAGCGCCCTCGCCGGATACGGCGGCATCTTCCAGCGCAACACCAGGGCTTCCGGGGTCATCCCGCAGATCTCCGTGATGCTCGGCCCGTGTGCGGGCGGCGCGGCCTACAGCCCCGCCCTCACCGACTTCGTCTTCATGGTCCGCGAGACCTCGCAGATGTTCATCACCGGCCCGGACGTCGTCAAGGCGGTCACCGGCGAGGAGATCACCCAGAACGGCCTCGGCGGCGCCGACGTGCACGCCGAGACGAGCGGCGTCGCGCACTTCGCGTACGACGACGAGGAGACCTGCATCGCCGAGGTGCGCTACCTCCTCGCGATGCTCCCGCAGAACAACCGCGAGAACCCGCCGCGCGCCGAGTCCGAGGACCCCGCCGACCGGCGCAGCGAGATCCTGCTGGACCTCGTCCCGGCCGACGGCAACCGGCCGTACGACATGGCCAAGGTCATCGAGGAGATCGTCGACGACGGCGACTTCCTCGAGGTCCACGAGCGTTGGGCCCGCAACATCATCTGCGCGCTCGGCCGGCTCGACGGCCAGGTCGTCGGCATCGTCGCCAACCAGCCGCAGAGCCTCGCCGGTGTCCTGGACATCGAGGCGTCGGAAAAAGCTGCACGGTTTGTCCAGATGTGCGACGCTTTTAACATCCCGATCGTCACGCTGCTGGATGTCCCCGGCTTCCTGCCGGGCGTCGACCAGGAGCACGGCGGAATCATCCGGCACGGCGCGAAGCTCCTCTACGCCTACTGCAACGCGACCGTTCCGAGGATCTCGCTGATCCTGCGCAAGGCGTACGGAGGCGCGTACATCGTCATGGACAGCCAGTCCATCGGCGCCGACCTCACCTACGCCTGGCCGACGAACGAGATCGCCGTGATGGGCGCCGAAGGTGCCGCCAACGTCATCTTCCGCCGTCAGATCGCGGACGCCGAGGACTCCGAGGCGATGAGGGCTCGGATGGTCAAGGAGTACAAGTCCGAGCTGATGCACCCCTACTACGCCGCCGAGCGCGGACTGGTCGACGACGTCATCGACCCGGCCGAGACCCGTTCGGTGCTCATCAGGTCGCTCGCGATGCTGCACACCAAGCACGCCGATCTGCCTTCGCGAAAGCACGGCAACCCCCCGCAGTGATCCCGCGCGGTAACCCGGCGGATCCTTCGCGGTACACCCGCGGAAACCTCTCTCACGGAGACTGTGACCTATGAACACCACTGACATTCGCGTCGAGAAGGGCCATGCCGAGCCCGAGGAAGTCGCCGCCATCACGGCGATCCTGCTGGCCCGCGCGGCAGCCGCACCGGCGGCGCCCGTGGCCCACCGGCGCCCGAAGGCCGGCTGGCGCCGACTGGAGCGCGAGGGCGGCTTCCGCGCTCCGCACAGCTGGCACTGAGCCTTCTGAGCCTGGGTTTTGAAAGGGCCCCCTTCCGCGGTGCGGGAGGGGGCCCTTTCGTGTGTGCGTCGGCCGCGGGCCGGTGGGGGCTTGTCGCGCAGTTCCCCGCGCCCCTAAAAGCACCAGCCACACCACCGCGGGGACCACGGCCACCACGAT
>NZ_JBSFDA010000265.1:0-8890 GCF_053593675.1 Streptomyces sp. NPDC002156
CCCTTCTGCACCCACGAAGGCAGCGGGCTCGCTGGTAGTGAGCGGGACATCGTAAAGCTGTGCCCTGGCGCGCAACTGCGTGACGGCCTGGCCGTTCGCGGACCCGGGGCGCAGGACTCGCGTGGGGAGGTGGCATCGTGGGTCCAGGAGTCGGGACTGTCGGCCTGAGGCCCGCTCGCCAAGTGTCGCGCCGTCGTGGCCGGTGGCTGTTCAGGATCGGGCTGGTCGCGGTGATGTTGGCCTTGATGCTGTTCGCGATGGCCCATCAGTGGACTGGGGACCTGTACCACGAGTTGATCGGTGTTGTGCTCTTTGCCGGGGTCCTCATCCACAACGCCATCCATCTGAGTTGGTATGCCAGGCTTCCACGCAACGCCCGCAATCGGCGTCATCGGCTCACCATCCTGGTCAACGTCCTGCTGCTGATCAGCATGACCGTCCTGCTGGGCAGCAGCCTGGTCGTCTCACGGGAGGTCTTCGCATTCCTGGGCCTGTCGGGCGGCGCGACCGGCCGACAGATCCACATCCTCGCGGCGACAGCGACGTTGATCCTGGTGGCCATCCATCTTGGGCTGTACTGGCAGACGGTGATGGGGGTGGCCCGATCCATGGTCGGGCGTCTTGCGTCCTCCCGCGCCGCCCTGGTGGCCCTGCGCATCCTGGTGGTCGTGGCCGTCGCCTACGGAGTGAAGGCGTCCTTCGACCTCGACGTCGGTACCAAGCTGGTCGGCTACTACTCGTTCGGCTACTGGGACTTCGAGAACGACACAGTGGGGTTCTTCGCCGGCTATGCCTCGATCGTCGCCATGTACGCCGCGCTCGCCCACTACCTGCGCCGCTGGGGCGCCAGACGGCGGGCCCAGCCAAGTCATCGGTGACGTCGCGTAAGGCGCAGGGGAGAGAGGTCAGTTCTTCACCGTGACGGAGCCCCGCCCGCGTTCTGCTGCGGCAAGTCGCCGACGCGCACCACCCGCTGGACATGGTCCGGGCCAACGGCGGCTACATCGGCAGCCTCGTCCGTACTTGCCTGGCCGCGCTCGCACTGGCCGCTGCGATCGTCAAGCGCAGTACGACCAAGAAGGGTTCGTGGTGCTGCCCAAGCCGTGGATCGACGAGCGGTTCTCCGCCCACGTGGGTCACGTCCGCTGGAGTGGTGCATCGACGGCCACTCGGCAGGGATCTACTCGCGGGCCTTGGCTGGGTCTGGGATGCCAACGATATGAAGGGCGCCGCCGGCCCGAGCGTGATGTACACCGCCGGGTGCTCCTCCGGAACGACGGGCGCGAAGGGACGGAACAGCTCGTGGACCTTCACCGTCGCGTTCAGCCGGTCAACGACTCCCTCGCTCAGCGGTTACCGATCGGCCGCCGTCCAGAGATCTTTAATGGCTGGGGTTACGGCGATGGGAGGTCGAGCCCGGTCTTGGCGATGAGGCCCTCAACGAGGCGGGGCCGGTACTGCATCCGCTTCAGTCGCGTCTTCACCACAGTGGTGAGCTGGTCGAGGCTGTGCTTTGTGAGGTTGGCCAGCGACCTCTTCAGGAGCGACCACACGCCCTCCACCGGGTTGAACTCTGGTGCGTACGGCGGTAGCTGGTTGAGCCGCTCCGGGATCGGTGGAGGCTCTATGTGTTGACTCCAGCCGCCGGTTGGGGCTGGTGTTGAGCGTAGTAGTTGGTCTCGTGCTCGTGGGGCGGGATGTTTCCGACCGCTGTGTGGAGGCGGTGGTTGTTGAACCAGTCGACCCATTCCGCGGTGGCGAGTTCGACGTCGGGGAGGCCGTGCCAGGGCTTGCGGGGCTTGATCAGCTCCGTTTTGTAGAGGTCGATCTGGGATTCCATGAGCGCGTTGTCCAGGGCGTCGCCGACGGTGCCGATCGAGGCGTCGATGCCGGCGTCGAGGAGGTGCGCGGTGAACGCGAACGACGTGTATTGACTGCCCGCATCCGAATGATGAATGAGCCCTGGTCCGGCGGGAGTTCCTGCGCGGTCGCGGTGCCACAGGGCCATGTCGAGGGCGTCGAGGACGGAGCTTGGCCCGTTTGCTGGTGGCGGCGGACCAGCCCACGATCGTGCGGGAGAAGACGTCGACGACGAACGCAACGTAGACGATCCCGGACCAGGCGGAGACATAGGTGAAGTCCGCAACCCACCGCTCGTTCGGACGCGACGCGGTGAAGTCGCGTCCAAGCAGGTCACCAGCCCTGTCCTGGCCGTCGTCCCGGATGGTGGTGCGGATCTTCTTCCCGCGTCGGGCGCCCTCCAGGCCCAGGTCGCGCATCAGCCGGGCGACCGTGCAGCGGGCCACTGGTATGCCTTCGCGGTGCAGCTGGCGCCAGACTTTTCGGACCCATAGACGCTGAAGTTGTCCGCGTGGACGCGGCTGATCTGTGTCTTCAGCTCGTCGTCGCGGACCGACCGGGTGCTGGGGGTGCGGTTCTTGGCGGCGTAGTAGGTGCTCGTCGCGATCTTCAGTCCATAGCTGGTCAGGACTCTGCAGATCGGCTCGACTCCGAACACCTGACGGTGTGCGTCGATGAACGCTACGAGCGCTTCGACGGCCGGTCGAGCTCGGCGATGCTCCTATGTCAAGCAGCCAGGCTGATGGGCGTTGGGGTTTGTGGGCTGAGGGGTTGGTCGAGGTCGGCTTGGTCGGCGAGCAAGGCGCGGTAGACACGGTCGGAGATACGGCGCCGCAGCAGTCGCAGGGCCTCCGTCTTGGTCTTGCCGACGGTGAGTTGTTTGGCGAAGTAGGTGGCGTCTTCACCGTCGCCTCGCACTTGAGTCACAGCGATCATGTGGAGAGCGTGATTGACAGTGCGATTGCCGCCCCGGTGGAGCCGGACTCGGACCTTGTTGCCTGACCAGACGGGGATCGGGGCAGTGCCGTTGAACCGGGCGAAGGCGGCCTTGGAGACGAACCGAGTGGCGTCGGCGGCCTCGCCGATGATGACCGCGGCGCCCAGAACGCCGCAGCCGGGGATTGCCAGCAGATGCGGTGCGCGGGCGGTGACCAGACGACGGATCTGACTCTCCAGCACGTTGATACGTTCCGAGAGACGGCGGCAGTCCGCGACCAGTTCGGCGGCGATGGCAGCGAGTGTCCCGCGATGCTGGATCAGGGCGTGGGCCAGCTGGTCCAAGACGCACAGGCGGCGCAGGCCACGAGAGGCGACGGCCAGCTCGGGGTCGAGCTCGTGCAGGAACCAGCGCAGCTTGTTGCCGATCGCGGTGCGCTGAGCGACCAGGGTGCGCCGGTGGTCGACCAGCAGTTTGATGTCCCGGCTCGGCCCGTCCAGGCACGCTTTGGGCAGGTCGGGTTCACGCAGAGCGACCCGGGCCACCGCCTCGGCGTCGATCGGGTCGGACTTCCCGCGCTCGCGGGCCGAGCGTCGTGCGCCGGCCATCAGACGGGTGTGCACCCGCACCACAGCGTGTCCACTGTTGAGCAGGTCGGCCTCGAACCGGCGGGTCAAATGGCGGCAGTCCTCGACTGCTACCAGCACCGGACCGAAGCCGTGCAGCCAAGCCAGCGCCTTGAGATGGCCGGCGGGTCTGGCGGCGACGGTCAGTTCCGCCAGCCTCTTTCCCAGCGGATCGACCGCCACCAGCGTGTGCGTGTTCTTGTGCCCGTCTATCCCGACGACGATCAACGCGCCTCCCTGCGACGATGCCGGACACGAACCGAATCGTCCGGCGCCGGGGGCACGCCTCAATCGGGCCAGCGGCACGCTCCTATCAAGCCACACCGCACCGGACGGCCTACGACCGGCGAGCGGCACATCGCCGACAAGCCACCGCCTCGCGGGGCAGCGAAGAAACGAGCCAGCCCACCGGTCGACAGGATCCTGCCACCAGAGAGCGGCACATCAAGGACCAACCACCAAGGGCGGTTTCGGCCCGTGCCACCCGCCGATCGCCAACAGCCTGACATTGACGCGAAGAAAGCGGACGCCGCCTTCAAGATCTCGTTGGCCCGCCGCAGCTCGGCGTTCTCGGCCTTGAGCCGCTTGATCTCCGCGGCCTCCTCGGACGTGACGCCGGGCCGCTGGCCGCCGTCGACTTCGGTCTTGCGGACTCAGGTCCGCACCGTCTCGGCCGCGCCGATGCCCAGCTTGGCTGCGACTGCTTTCATTGCGGCCCACTCGGTGGGGTAGTTCGGGCGGATCTCCGCGACCATGCGCACCGCACGCTCACGATGCTCGGGCGGGTAGGGGGACGGACGTGCCATGACTCGGTCCTCTCAGGGAATCGAGCCTCCATCAGACCCGGAGCGCTTCAGTGTTTTTTTGGTTTTGTGGTGTCGGTGGTGGTGTTAGGTGGTTGTTGTGGGTGTGTGTGAGGTTTGTGAGGAATTGTTCGGTGTGTTGGAGGGTGGTGGGGGTGGTGCCGCTGGAGGCGATGAATCCGTCGGGGCGTAGGAGGAGGAATCCTGGGCGGTGGTGGTTGATGTGTTCGTGGGTGAGGAGGTGGGGTAGTCGGTGGGCGGTGGTGGCGGCTGCGTGGTGGATGGGGTGGGTTGTGGTGCCTGTGGTCAGGAGCCGGAAGGTGGTGTGGTGTGGGGTGTTGCGGGTGGGGGTGGTGGCCCAGTGCGGTGCGCGTGAGCCGGGGGGTGGGAGTGTGCGGGTTTTTTTCCGGGGGTTGCGGGGTTTTCGTTCCTGGGGGGTGATGAGGCCTTCGGGGTAGCGGACCTGCCAGCCGGCCAGGAGGGGGACCAGGTGGCGCCGGAGGATTCCGGATGCTTCCAGGAAGTGCCAGGCGGCGTTGCGGAGGCGTGCTTGGGCTGGTTTGAGGGTGAACATTCGGGTGAATCCGCGGGTGTTGCGGACGGTGAGTTCGGCGGCGTAGCGGCGTTCGGTCTCGTAGGTGTCGAGGATTGCGGGGGTGAACCGGCCCTGGATCACGCCTGCGAGTTTCCAGGTGAGGTTGTGGACGTCCTGGAGGCCGAGGTTGAGGCCCTGGCCGCCGATCGGTGAGTGGGTGTGGGCGGCGTCGCCGACGAGGAAGCAGCGGTCCTGGCGCAGGTGTGTCGCGATCCGTTCCTGGCTGGCGAAGGTTTTGATCTCGTGGAGGTCTCGTACCTGTGCTCCGGCCGGTCCGCGCTGGTGGAGGAGTGACTGGACGGTCTGTGGTGTCAGTGGTGTGTTGGGTGGTACGGGGGTGCCGAGGCGGGTGATGCCGCCTGCCAGTGGGGCGTAGACCATGGGTCCTGTGGAGCGCAGGAAGTAGTGGACGGCGCCGCGCCTGGCGTCGCCGCCGTCGATGTGGCCCTCGGCGGCGAGGTAGAGCGTCGGCAGCGTGACGCCCGGGAAGTCGATGCCGAGCTGTTCCCGGACGGTGCTGGCGATGCCGTCGGCGGCTATCAGCCAGTCCGTCTCGATCAGTTCGGTGGTGCCGCCGGGTCCCTGGGCCTTCACGCTCACGCAGTCCTCGCCGTGCGATACGTCGGTGACCTGCATGGAGCGTTCCACCCGGCCGCCCAGTTTTTCCAGCATGCCTTCGAGCAGTGCGCTGGTCTGTTCCTGGGGCAGCAGCAGTGCTTCGTTGTCCTGGCCGATGTCGTTGTGGAGGGTCCGGCCGCCGTCGAGGTGGTAGTGGAGGGAGCGGAGGGTGACGCCGCTGGCCCGGGCCTGGTCCAGGACGCCGAGGCCGCGCAGCACCTCGAGTCCCAGGGGCCACAGGAGGATGGCGCGTGAGCCTTTGTTCGGTTCCGGTTCGCTCTCCAGGAGCCGGACGGAGACGCCGAGCCGCAGGAGCTCGCAGGCGGCGGCCAGGCCGCAGGTGCCGCCGCCGACGATCAGTACGGAGGGCCGTGGGGGCACGTCGTTCGTGTCGTGGGTGTCGTGGGTGTCGTGGGTGTCGTGGGTGTCGTGGGTGTCGGGTATGTCACTCATGGGTTTGACTCCGCGTTGCGTCGAGCCAGTCGTGGATGGACCGGGCTGTGGTGGCGGCGTGTGCCTCGATGACGGAGAAGTGGTCGCCGGGGATGTCCGTGCCTGCGCGCAGCAGCAGTGTGCGGGCCTTGACGGGCGGGGGTGTCATGTCCGTCAGCAGTCTCAGATAGGCGCCCATCGCGGTGAGGCGGTCGTCGTCCAGGACCAGGCCCGCTTCGTCGGTGCCGTTCAGCTTGCCCAGGCGGTCCAGGAGCTGCGGTATCAGCTGGACCAGCAGGTGGCGGCTGAGCGGCGAGGTGTCGATCGCTGCCACGGCCGCCGGGCCTTGGCCCGTGTCTTCCAGTCGTGCGGCCACCGCCTGGGCCAGCAGGCCGCCCGAGGAGTAGCCGACGAGCGCGTAGGGGCGGCCGCCGCAGTGGCGGCGTATCGTGACGGCCGCCGCGTCGAGCAGGGCGTCGAGGGTGGCGGGCAGTGCCTCGCCCGGCAGGTAGCCGGGCAGGGGCAGGGCCCACACGTCGCGCTCGCCGGCGAAGTGGGCGGCGAAGCGCGCGAACTGGTGGGGCCCTGAGGATGCGAGCACGGTCGGCAGGCAGAACAGGGCGGGGCCGCCCGGGCCCTCGGCCAGCCGCACCGGCTGCGGCATGGTGGTGGGCAGCGTCGGCCGGAAGCGGGCGGCGTCGCCCAGCAGGTCGGTGAACTCCACCGTCGTTCCGGTGTCGAGGGCCTGTGGGAACAGGGCGGCGAGTCCGTGAGGGCCGGACGGCGGGCGGGGCGGCGCTGTCGCCGCCTGGGCGCTCTGGGGGAGCTGCGTGCACAGGTGCTGGGCGATCGCTTCCGCGCTGCCGTTGCGGAACACGGCGTCGGGCGGCAGGAGCAGACCGGTCGCCGTGGCGAGCCGGTTGCGCAGTTCCAGCGTTGTCAGCGAGTCCATGCCGAGTTCCAGCAGCCCTCGCCTGGGGTCGACGGCCTGGCCGGAGGTGTGCCCGAGTACGGCTGCCGCCTGCGCACGCACCAGGTCGAGCAACGCCGGTTCCCGCTCGGCGGCCGGCAGCGCGGCCAGCCGTTGCGGCGTCGTTGCGGCGCCGTGCGCGGTCTTGGCCCCGTTGGCTCCGTTGGTCCCGGCTGCCGTGTGCTGCCGCAGCCGTGCCGCTTGGGGGATCGTCTCCAGCAGTGGGCTGGGCCGGGTCGCGGTGTAGCGGTGCAGGAAGCGTTCCCAGTCCACGTCCGCGACGACCAGTGCCGAATCCTGGCGTTCGACGGCCTCCTGGAGTGCCAGCAGGGCAAGGCCGGGGTCGAGTCCCGGGAGCCCGCGCTGGGTGAGACGTTGCCTGCGCGAGTTTTCGAACGCGGCTTCCTCGGCGTCGCGTCCGGCGTGTGTCCACGCGGTCCAGCCCAGCGAGGTGGCGGGCAGTCCCAGCGCGCGGCGGTGTGCGGCGAGCGCGTCGAGGTGGGCGTTGGCGGCGGCGTAGGGTCCGAGGCCGACGCCGCCGCCGAGGGAGGCGGTGAAGGAGGAGAAGAGGACGAACGCCGCGAGGTCGTGGTCCTTCGTCAGTTCGTGCAGGTGGCGTGCGGTGGTCGCCTTGGCTGCCAGTACCGCCTGCAGGCGTTCGGGGGTGAATGTCTCGATGGGTCCCTCGTCCAGCAGTTCGTCGGTGTGGACGACGGCGGTCAGCGGTGCGTCGGCGGGGATCGCGTCCAGCAGGCGGGCCAGTGTCTCGCGGTCGGCGGGGGCGCACTGGGCGAGGGTGATGTCGGCGCCGAGACCGGAGAGTTCGGCGGGGGTGGGGAGTCCGGCCGCGGGGGTGGTGGTGAGCAGGAGGAGGTGTTGGGCGCCGTTCTCGGCCAGCCAGCGGGCGACGGCGAGGGCGGTGGGGCTGGTGGCGCCGGTGACGAGCACGGTGCCGTGGGGCCGGAACGTCGCCGCGGCGGGGCGGTCGGGCGGCGGGGCGGGCACGAGGCGGCAGGCGAAGGTGCCCGCGCCGCGCACCGCCAGCTGGTCCTCATCGCCCCGGCCGCCCAGGATGCGGGGCAGCGCGGCCAGTTCGTCCGGTGTGCTCGGCGTCGCCGGGATGTCGATCAGCCCGCCCCAGCTGTCGGGGTATTCGAGCGCGGCGACCCGGCCCAGCCCCCACAGCTCGGCCCGTTCGGGGTGCCGGATCGGGTCGGAGTCACCGGTGGAGACCGCTGCCCGGGTCAGGAACCAGGTCCGCCCGCCGAGCCGCGCGTCGGCGAGTGCCTGGAGGAGTACCAGGCAGGACTCGGTGTCGGTGAGCAGGGAGAGTGTCCCGGCGGGCTGGGACTGGCCGGCCCCTTCGCGCAGGGCCGCCGCGAGCTCGTCCCGCTTGCCGCGGGCGCGGACGCGCACGACGCGGGCGCCGGCCTGTTCCACCGCGCTCAGCACGGCGTTCTCCGCCTCCCCGCCGCCGTCCGGGGGCAGCACCGCCAGCCACGCCCCGCGGAGCGCGGTCTCGGGCAGGGTGACGGGCCGCCAGTCGAGGCGGTAACGCCAGGACTCCGCGCGCGATCGGGTGCGGCGCTCGCGGCGCCAGGCGGCGAGCGCGGGAACGAGGTCCGCCAGCGTCGCGTCGTCGCGGGTGCCGAGCATCCCGGCCACCTGGTCGGGCGCGCCTTCCTCGACCGTCTGCCAGAACCGCGCCTCCGTCGTGTCGGCCGGGGCGGCGGCGGGCCCGGGGGCGGTGGTGCTGATCCAGTAGGTGCGGTGCTGGAAGGGGTAGGTGGGCAGGTCGGCGGTCGGTCCGTCCTGGGGGGTGGGGGTGACGGGGTGTCCGAGGGTCCAGGCGCGGGCCAGCCCGGTCAGGAAGCGGGCGGCGGTGCCGTCGTCGCGGTGCAGGCTGGTGAGGATGCGCGCGGCCGCGTCGGTGTCGCCGAGGTGCGGGGCGAGGACGGGGTGGGCGCTGGTTTCGATGAAGGTGTGGTGTCCGTCGGCGATGAGGGTGTTGATGGTCTGGTGGAAGGCGACGGGTTGGTGGCAGTTGTC
>NZ_JBSFDA010000266.1:0-8866 GCF_053593675.1 Streptomyces sp. NPDC002156
AGTGGCTCGTCTCAACATCGAAGGCCCCCCGCTTCGGCAGGAGGCCTTCGATCTTCGTGTGCGCCGCCAGGGACTCGAACCCCGGACCCGCTGATTAAGAGTCAGCTGCTCTAACCAACTGAGCTAGCGGCGCATGACTCTCGCCGACCGCTCTCGCGGCTGGCGACAGGAAAAATAATACCTGGTCCGGGAGAGTGCTGCGGACCGGGCGGCCCGGCCGCGATCAGGGGCTAGATGGCCAGCGACAGGAGCACCGGGGCAGCCCCTCGGTTCAGCCGGTCCGCCGCCTGGCGGAGGCGGTGGGCGTGCCGGACCGGGAGGGACAGGGCGAGGCAGCCGACCGTCGAGCCGGCCGTGATCGGGACCGCCGCGCAGACCGTGCCCACCGCGTACTCCTGGAGGTCCAGGACCGGCACGGTGGGCGGCTGGTTCGCCAGGCGGGAGAGCAGGACCCGCTCGCTGGTGATCGTGCGCGAGGTGAGGCGGGCCAGTTTGTGGCGGGCGAGATGGTCGCGCCGGCTGTTGTGGTCGAGCTGGCCCAGCAGGCTCTTGCCGATCGCGCTGGCGTGCGCGGCCGTGCGGAAGTCGACCCACTCGTTGACCGCGGGCGTCGCCGCGCTCTCCGCGCACTGGGTGACATGGATCTCGCCGTCGACGTACCGGCTCATGTAGATCGCCGCGCCCACCGAGTCGCGCAGCCGGTCGAGGGTGTGCTGGAGCTGGGTGCGCAGAGCCTGGTCGTGGCCGTGCGTGGCGCCGAGGCGGCTGAGGGAGGTGCCGGAGACGTACGAACCGTCGGCGGCCTGTTCGACGTACCCCTCGCGGCGCAGCATGCGCAGGAGTGGGGTGAGCCGGTCCGTGCCGAGGCGGGTCTGGCGGGCGATTTCGGCGTCGGTGACACCGGCGGAGTGCCGTGCCACCGTGTCCAGGACGCGCAGGGCGTCCTGGGCCGAGTGGTACGGCGCGGTCGGCTCGTGCTTGAGAGCCACGGTGTTCCCCCTGGCTTGCTTCTGGGCCGTGATCCGGACAGCCAATCCCCTCCACGATAGCCGTCAAGGGGCTTACGTGGAGGGGGCGTTGACGAGATTGTTCGCTCGGGTAGTGGCCTCTCAGCAGGCGCGTGTTCACTTGGCATATGCCGTTGGCATGCAGAGCGCCTCTTCGGCGCGGTCAGAGCACCGCGCTGAGGAATTCGCGCGTTCTGTCCTCCTCCGGATCACTGAAGATCTTCTCCGGCGGACCCGACTCGATCACATGGCCGGAATCGAACATCAGCACTTGGTCTGAGATGTCCCGGGCGAAACCCATCTCGTGGGTCACACAGAGCATCGTGATGTCGGTGGTGCGGGCGATGTCCCGCAGCACGTCGAGGACGCCCGCGACCAGCTCGGGGTCGAGCGCCGACGTCACCTCGTCGAGCAGCAGCACCTGCGGACGCATGGCCAGCGCCCGCGCGATCGCCACCCGCTGCTGCTGTCCGCCCGACAGCCGGGACGGCCGCTCGTCGCACTTGTCCGCGAGGCCGACCAGCTCCAGCAGATCGCGCCCGCGCGCCTCCGCCTCCTCCTTGGACAGGCCGAGGACGGTGACGGGCGCCTCGGTGATGTTGCGCAGCACGCTCATGTTCGGGAACAGGTTGAAGTGCTGGAACACCATCCCGATCTTCTTCCGCACCTCGCGGACCTGCTTCTCGGGCGCCGGGAACAGCTGCTCCCCGTCGACGGTGATCGTGCCCTCGTCGGGCTTGGACAGGGTCATCAGCATCCGCAGGATCGTCGTCTTGCCCGACCCGGACGGACCGATGAGCGTGACATGCCGCCCGGCGTCGACGGAGAGGCTCAGCCGGTCGAGGACGGTCTGTTCACCGAACCGCTTGGTGACCTGGTCGAGCCGGACCAGCTCGGTGGGTGTTTCAGGGGTCTTGTCGGTGTCAACGGTGTCAACTGGCAAGGCGTCGCTCCAGAGTTCGTACGAGGAGGGAGGCGGGAAAGGAGATCACGATGAAGGCGACGCCGATCACGGTCAGCGGCTCGGTGAACTGGAAGTGCTCCTGGGAGTAGAGCCGCGCCTCACCGAGCATCTCCAGCACGGTGATCGTCATCAGCAGCGGTGTGTCCTTGAGCATCGCGACCACGTAGTTGCCGAGCGCCGGTACGACCCGGCGCACCGCCTGCGGCAGGACCACCGACGTCCAGGTGCGCCGCAGGGGCAGGCTGAGCGCGGTGGCCGCCTCCCACTGGCCCGGCGGCACGGCCTCGATGCCGGCGCGGTACACCTGCATCGTGTACGTCGAGTAGTGCAGCCCGATCGCGATGACACCGGTGGTCAGCGCGGAGGCGGCGACGCCCCACTCGGGGAGCACATAGAAGAGGAAGAACAGCTGCACGAGCAGCGGGGTGTCCCGCACGAACTCCGTGACCACCCCCACCGGCCAGCGCACCCAGCGCGTCGGCGTCCGCATCAGCAGCGCCCAGACCAGCCCGAGCGTGAACGAGATCAGCGACCCGAGGGCCAGTGCCTGCAGGGTGACGAGCAGCCCGTCCCAGAAGAACGGCATGAAGTCGCGTACGGCGCCCCAGTCCCATGTCATGCGGCACCTCCCGTCGGCCGCCCGGCCAGCTGCTGCTTCAGCTGCTTCTCCAGGCCGCGCATGACCCGGGTGAGGAGGAAGGCGATCACGAAGTAGATCAGCAGGATGTACGTGTAGATCTCGGCGCTCTGCTGCAGCGCGAGCCGCACCAGGTTGGCGCTGAAGGCCAGATCACCCATGCCCATGACCGACACCAGCGCGGTGCCCTTGAGCAGCTCGATCAGCAGGTTGGAGAAGGAGGGGATCATCTCCGGCACCGCCTGCGGCAGCAGGATCAGCCGCATCCGCTGCCAGGGCGTGAACCCGAGTGCGATCCCGCCCTCCCGCTGCGCCGGGTCGACGGAGTTCAGCGCGCCGCGCACGATCTCCGAGCCGTACGCGCCATAGGTCAGGCCGAGCGCGAGCGTGCCGGCCCACATCGGCACCAGCTGCCAGCCGAAGGCGGGCGGCAGCACGAAGTACACCCAGAAGATCATCACGAGCGCCGAGGTGCCACGGAACACCTCGGTGCAGGCGCCCGAGAGGAAGCGCACGAACCACAGCCGGTGGGTCCGCGAGATCCCGAGGACGAAGGCGACGACAACGCCCAACAAGGCGCTGAACACGAGGAGTTGGATCGTGACCCAGACCCCTCTGAGGACTATTTCCCAGAGTCCGGAGGTCATCCGCGACACAGCTCCTTCGCGGTCAGATCGGTCATCTCGTCCTGGGTGAAGTCGAACGGCCGCAGGATGCGGTACACCTCGCCGCTCTTCTTCAGCTTGTGCAGCTCGACGTTGAAGGCGTCCCGGAGCTTCGTCTCGGTCAGCCGGAACGCGAACGCGCCCCCGTCGCCCCGGGGCTTCCCGCCGATGACCGGCGCGAAGGCGTCGGTGGCCTCCGCCTTGCGGGAGTTCTTCGCGACCAGCCGGACGGTGACCGCCGTGCCGGCGAACGCGTCGACGCGCCCGGCCTCCACGGCGTTCAGGCCGGCCACCTGGTCGGGCACGATGAGCAGATCGCTCTCTTTGTAACCGGCTTCGACGGCATGCTGGATCTGCGCATATCCGGTACCGGTGGCGAGCTTGGCCTTCTTCTTCACGATGTCCGAGTAATTGTGAAGATCCTTGGGATTTCCCTTGCGGACAACGAAAGAATCAAGCATCTGGTAGTCGGGGTCGGCGAAGAGAACCTGCTGGCAGCGTTCCGGATTGACGTACATCCCGGCGGCCACGACATCGAACTGCTGGGAATTCAGGCCGGGAATGAGCGACCCGAACTCGGTGGGCACGGGCTGAACCCGGTCCACCCCCAGCCGTTTGAAGATGACCCGCGCCAACTCAGGTGCCTCGCCGGTCAGTTCACCGTCCTTGTCGATGTATCCGAAGGGAATCTCACCGGCGATACCGAGCCGTACGACGCCCTGCGCCCGGAGCCGGTCGAGCAGGTCACCGCCCTCGACGCCGGAGTCCGCGGACACACGACTGCACCCGAGGGTGCCGAACGAGCCGACCGTCCCCAGGGTGCCGAGCGCCGCTACCCCCGCGAGCAGCGACCGGCGTCCTATGCGTGGTGGTGCGATTGATGGAGCCATGGCCGCGCGGCTACCCGAGAGCGCACGAGTTATGCACTATGGAATGCATGGCTGACGATCGATACATCGAAGTGTCACTGGTCACCAGGGGAATCCACTGCACGGCAAAACTCCTGACGGACCGTGCCCCCATCACCTGCGAGACCGTGTGGAATGCCCTGCCGCTGTCCGGTGACGTCTATCACGCCAAGTATGCCCGCAACGAGATCTACGCCCTCTTCCCGCCCTTCGCGGAAGCCGGTTCGGAACCGCCCCTGGAAAATCCGACAGTTACCCCGATCCCCGGAGATCTCTGCTATTTCGCGTTCGCGGGAGCGGAGCTGGGCACGAAGTCGTACGGCTACGACCGCGAGGTCGGACCCGGCACGACACTGATCGACCTGGCCCTGTTCTACGAGCGCAACAACCTGCTGCTGAACGGCGATGTGGGCTGGGTGCCGGGCACGGTGTGGGGCGAGGTGGTCGAGGGCCTCCCGGAGATGGCGGCAGCCTGCAACGACCTGTGGCGGACGGGCGCGGCGGGGGAGACGCTCAGCTTCCGCCGGGCCTGAGGAGCTCGGGCCTGACGGGGACAGGCCCGAGTGCCTCCTCCAGCGCGTGCGCGGCCCGCAGCACCAGTTCGTCCCGGTGCCGGGCCGCGACGATCTGTATCCCGACCGGCAGCCCGTCCCCGTCGACCCCCACCGGGAGACTCGCGGCGGGCTGCTGCGTCATGTTGAACGGGTACGTGAACGGGGTCCACCCCGTCCAGCGCCGCAGCCCCGACCCGACGGGCACCTCAACTCCCGCCTCGAACGCGGTGATCGGCAAGGTAGGCGTGACCAGCAGGTCGTACGACTCGTGGAACAGCCCCATCCGACGCCCGAGTTCCATCCGGACGTCGACAGCGGCGAGATAGTCGAGCGCGCTGATACGAGCCCCCACCGTCCGGATCTCCCGCAGCCCGGGATCGAGCAACTCGACCTGCTTCGCCCCGAGTCGCTGGGTGACCCGGGCCGCCCCGCTGAACCACAGGGTGTGGAAGGCGTCCACCGGGTCGGTGAGGTCGGGGTCGGTCTCGGTGACGTACGCGCCGAGTTCCGCGAGCCGCTCCACCGCCCGCCGGACCACGCCGGCCACCGCCGGACGCACCGCGACCTGACCGCCGAAGGAGGGCGAGTATGCGACCCGCAGCCCCCGCACCCCGCCGGAGAGGGAGTCGAGGAACGACCCGGAGAACGGCCCGAGGGCCGACCAGTCACGGGAGTCGGGTTGCCCGATCACCTCCATCAGCAGCGCCGCGTCCGCCACGGTCCGGGTCATCGGCCCGACATGCGCGAGCGTCCCGAAGGCGCTGGCGGGATAGAGGGGGACACGGCCGTACGTCGGCTTCAGCGCGAAGATCCCGCAGAAGGCGGCGGGGATACGGACACTGCCCCCGCCGTCCGTCCCGAGCGACAGCGGACCCGCGCCCAGGGCGACGGCGGCGGCACTCCCGCCGCTCGATCCACCGGCGGTGCGCGAGGTGTCGTACGGGTTGCGGGTGACGCCGGACAGCGGCGAATCGGTGACGCCCTTCCAGCCGTACTCCGGAGTGGTCGTCTTGGCGAGAAAGACGGCGCCGTGCTCGCGCAGCCGGGCGACGGAGGGCGCGTCCTCACGCCAACTCCCGTTGACATCAACAGACTTGGAGCCGCGCAGGGTGGGCGTACCGCGCAGCAGGATGATGTCCTTCACGGTCGTGGGTACGCCGTCCACGAGCCCCGCCGGCTCACCGCGCCGCCACCGCTCGGTGGACTCGCGGGCCTGCGCGAGC
This sequence comes from Streptomyces sp. NPDC002156, assembly GCF_053593675.1. Classification (NCBI taxonomy): domain Bacteria; kingdom Bacillati; phylum Actinomycetota; class Actinomycetes; order Kitasatosporales; family Streptomycetaceae; genus Streptomyces; species Streptomyces sp. NPDC002156. The sequence goes on from NZ_JBSFDA010000266.1 coordinate 5,959, forward strand.
GCGCTGTCGGCATCGATGCGCACGAACGCGTTGACGACGGGCTGGAGTTGCTCGGCCCGCTCCAGCGCGGCCCGGGTGGCGTCGAGCGGACTGAACTCGCCTTTGCGATAACCGTCGAGGAGTCGGTCGGCGGTGAGTTCGGCAAGCTGGGTCGGCTCGGTCATCGTTCGCCCCTCCGGTAGTGCGTGTGGTAGTGCGTGTCAGTGCCCCGGTACGTACCCGCGCTGCTTGTCGACCACATTGGTCAGCGGCTTCCCGGCCTCCCACCGCTCGTACAACTCGACGAACTGCGTGCTGAGTTCATCGCGCCAGCCCACCGTGTCACCGCTCATGTGCGGGGAGACGACGAGCCCGGGCGCGTCCCACAAGGGACTGTCGGACGGGAGCGGTTCATGCTCGAACACGTCCAGCGCGGCACCCGCGATCCACCGCTTCGACAAGGCCTCGGCGAGCGCGGACTCGTCGACGAGCTGTCCCCGCCCGACGTTGATGAAACGCGCAGAAGGCTGCATGACACCGAAGCGGCGGGTGTCGAACATACGGTGGGTGTCGGCGGTGAGGGGAGCGGCGGATATCACCCAATCGGCCCGCGCCATCAGCCGGTTGAGGTCGTCGGGCCCATGGATCCCGGTACGAGGAGTGCGCCCGACGATGGCGGTGGTGATACCAAGTGCCTTGAGATACTGGGCAATTGCCCGCCCGATGGGCCCGGACCCGACAACACAGGCCTTGGTCCCGGCGACCCGCTGGGACTCCCGATGCCGCCACTCATGCCGCCGCTGGAGGTCGAGCGTCCGGGGCAGATCCTTGGCCATGGCGAGGACGAGGGCGGCGACGTACTCGGCGATGGGCTGGTCGAAGATGCCGCGTGCGTTGGTCACGACGGTGTCGGACGCGGCGAGTTCGGCGCACATCAGGTGGTCGACGCCGGCACTCGCGGTATGCACCCAGCGCGGCCGTGCCCCCTCGCCCGGCCAGGCGGCCCGTACGGCATGCGAGGTGAAGTCCCAGACCAACAGGACATCGGCGTGAGGGAGCTTCCCGGCAAGAGTCGTGTCATCGGCATGCGTGATCCGGGCCCGCCCGGTGAGCCTGCCGAGGCGGGGCGGCGGGTCGGCGTCGAGGACGAGGAGGGTGGTGGGCGCGGGCATGGTGAGCCGTTTCCGATTGGGGGACGCTGGGGGGAGGGGGCCGGACGTCTGACATGCGCGGATTGACCACGCTCGCACCCGAACCTACCTTCGTCAACACGGATGTGCGTACGGTCCGTTGCCCCGTCGTTCCTCACTGTGAGGCCGGTGCCTGTCATGGATGTGTCGTTTCTCGGTGGACCACGCCCGCAGCGCGGCGTAGGTGTGGTGGCCCCCTTCGACTTCGCCCTGGACCGCGAGCTGTGGCGCTGGGTCCCCGACGAGGTGTCCCTCCACCTCACCCGCACCCCGTACGTCCCCGTGGAGGTCAGCCTCGACCTGGCCCGACTGGTCAGCGAGCACGAGACACTCGGCGACGCGGTACGCACCCTCAACGTCATCGCCCCCGAGATCGTCGCCTACGCCTGCACGTCGGGCAGCTTCGTCGGCGGTGTCGCGGGCGAGCGGGCGATGTGCGAGGCGATGACCAGGGCGGGTGAGGTGGCGTCGGTGACGACGTCGGGCGCGCTGCTGGAGGCGCTGACGGAACTCTCCGTACGCCGAGTAGCCCTCGTCACCCCCTACACGGTGTCGGTGACACGGGCCCTGGAGGAGTACGTGGCGGAGGCGGGCGTCACGGTCACGGGCCGCGCGTTCATGGGCCTGACGCGGCACATCTGGAAGGTCCCGTACCGAGCGGTGGCGGAGATGGCAAGGAGGGCGGTGGAGGAGAGCCGCGAGGGCCACCCGGAAGCACTGTTCATCAGCTGCACGAACCTCCCCACATACGACGTCATCGCACAGCTGGAGGCGGAACTGCGCATCCCGGTGATCTCGGCCAACCAGGTCACGATGTGGGCAGCGCTGCGTCGACTGGGTACCCGGGCGGTGGGGCCGTACCAGGCGCTGCTGGACGAGGCGGCACGCGCATGGCCCCAGGAACAGCAGGAGCACCAGCAACACCAGGAACGGGAAGGTTGGACATGACGGCACTCGGATTCCTGTACCCGGGCCACTCCGCCGAGGACGACTACCAGCGCATGGAACACATGCTCGGCAGCGACATCCGGCTGGACGTGGTCCACACGGACATCGGCGAGGACGCGCACCGCGTGGACGCCCTCCTGGAGATGGGCTCGCCGGACCGCCTCGCGGCGGGCGTGGAGCAGCTGCGGCTGTGCGGCGCGGAGGCGGTGGTGTGGGCGTGCACCAGCGGCAGCTTCGTGTACGGCTGGGAGGGCGCCCACGACCAGGTCCGCGACCTGGCCCGCGCCGCGGGCATGCCGGCCTCGTCGACGTCCTTCGCCTTCGTGCACGCGGTGCGGGAGCTGGGGGTACGGAGGGTGGCGATCGGGGCGACGTACCCGGCGGACGTGGCGGAACTGTTCGCGGAGTTTCTGGGGGCGGCGGGGGTGGAGGTGACGGGGTTCAGGGGCGCCGGGATCATCACGGCGGCGGAGGTGGGGGAGTGGAACGAGGAGGACGTACGAGCCCTGGCGCAGGAGTCGGACGCCCCGGAAGCGGAGGCACTCCTGCTGCCGGACACGGCCCTGCACACGGCGTCGCACATAGAAAAACTGGAGAGTCAGCTGGCGAAGCCGGTCCTGACGGCAAACCAGGTAACGGTCTGGGAGGCCCTGAGGCTGACAACCCGCAAGGTGAACGCCCCGTCCCTGGGCACCCTGTTCACACGGGAACCAGTGACACAGGCGTAACCAGGATTTCGCCCCCGCCGCCCTTACCCGTTCCCATCCCTGGGGGCTGCGCCCCCAGACCCC
>NZ_JBSFDA010000267.1:0-8850 GCF_053593675.1 Streptomyces sp. NPDC002156
TGGCACGCTGTTGAGTTCTCAAGGAACGGACGCTTCCTTCGTACTCACCCTCTCGGGCTTTCCTCCGGGCAGTTTCCCTTCGGTCTTGCGTTTCCAACCTTACCAGACCGTTTTCCGTTCCGTTTCCGGTCGGGATTTTGATCCAGTAGCCGTTGGAGAGCTTCTGCCTATTCGATTGCCTTCCGGCTCTCTTTCGGCGAGTCCGACTTTATCAGAAGTTTTTGGCCGGACTTACCGGCCGTTCATTCCTGAGGTAATCGGGAAGCGGTCCTCAAGAATCCAAGTTCTCAAGAAACCCATAGATTTTCACTGTCGCCACCGAGCCTGTCCGGCTCTAGGCAACTGTTCTAATCTACCTCCCCACGCCCTCCGCGTCAACGGCTCTTGTGGGGCGAAGAGGAGACTAGCAGCCCCGCCGGTGTGTCTGCACATCAGGCAGCCGTGGGTACGACGGCACTGCGCTCGACCGCTTCGAGGTCGCCTGTCTCGCCGGCGCGTGCCGCGCGACCGCCGAGGACATAGACGTACGCGAGGAAGGCCAGTTCGGCGACGACCCCGATCGTGATGCGGGCCCAGGTGGGCAGGCCCGACGGGGTGACGAAGCCTTCTATGGCGCCCGAGACGAAGAGGACCAGGGCCAAGCCTATCGCCATGCCCAGGGCTGCTCGTCCCTCCTCGGCCAGTGCCGTGCGGCGGGAGCGCGGGCCCGGGTCGATGACGGTCCAGCCGAGGCGCAGGCCCGTGCCCGCGGCCACGAAGACGGCCGTAAGTTCCAGGAGGCCATGGGGCAGGATCAGGCCGAGGAAGGTGTCGAGGCGGCCGGCCGAGGACATCAGGCCGATGCCGACGCCCACGTTGAGCATGTTCTGGAAGAGGATCCAGACGACCGGGAGGCAGAGGAAGATTCCCAGGACCAGGCACATCGCGGCGGCCTGGGCGTTGTTCGTCCACACCTGGGCGGCGAAGGACGCGGCGGGATGGCTGGAGTAGTACGTCTCGTACTGGCCACCGGGGCGGGTGAGCTCGCGCAGTTCGTCGGGGGCCGCTATGGAGGACTGCACCTCGGGGTGCGTGCCTATCCACCATCCCAGGAGGACCGCCACCGCCGTGGAGATGAGCGCGGTGGGGACCCACCAATGGCGTGACCGGTAGACCGCCGCGGGGAAACCGTGGGTGAGGAAGCGGGTGACATCGCGCCAGGAGGCGCGGCGGGTTCCTGTCACGGCACTACGCGCGCGTGCCACGAGTTGGCTGAGCCGGCCGGTCAGCTGGGGGTCGGGGGCGCTCGACTGGATCAGGGAGAGGTGGGTGGCGGTGCGTTGGTAGAGGGCGACGAGTTCGTCCGCCTCGGCTCCGGTGAGGCGGCGCTGGCGGCGCAGTAGTGCGTCCAGGCGGTCCCACTCGGCGCGGTGGGCGGAGACGAAGACGTCGAGGTCCATCGTTTTGCCTGCTCCTCGGCTGTTCGTCGACTGCGCGTCGTGGGTGTCGGCTTGTCGTACTGCGGCGCGATGCCCCTTCAGCTTGGCAGACTGGCGGTTCCAGGGGCAGGTCAGGTGAAGGGCGGCAGGCGTGAGTGAGCTGGTTACGGGCGAGGCGGTGACGCTGGAGCTGCGTCCCGCGAAACTGCCCAGCAGGGCGCTGGCCGTGTTGCTCGACCTTGTTGTGGTCGGGTTGGTCTACACCGTCGTCACCATTGTTCTGGTCATATCCACGGCTTCGCTGGACGAGGCGGCGCAGTTCGCGCTCTCCATCGCCGCGTTCATTCTGGTGCTGGTGGGTGCGCCCATCGCGGTGGAGACGCTCAGCCATGGGCGGTCGCTCGGCAAGATGGCCTGCGGTCTGCGGGTGGTGCGGGACGACGGCGGGCCGATCCGGTTCCGGCACGCGCTCGTGCGGGGTGCGGTCGGTGTGGTCGAGATTCTGATGACGTTCGGGGTGGTGGCCTGTATCGCCTCACTCGTTTCGGCGCGGGGGCGACGGATCGGTGATGTCGTCGCGGGCACGCTCGTCGTACGGGAGCGGGTGCCCGTCGGTCGGACCGCCTTCGTTCCTCCGCCGCCGCCCTGGCTGTCAGGACGGTTCGCGGAACTCGATCTGTCGGCCGTGCCCGACGGGCTGTGGCTGGCCGTACGTCAGTACCTGACGCGTATGCGGCAGCTGGATCCGCAGGTGGGCTGGGCCATGGCCGAACGGCTCGCCTCGGACGTGGCGGCATGTACGGGGACTGCGGCGCCGCACGATGTTCCGCCGGCGGCCTATCTGGCGGCCGTGGTGCAGGAGCGGCAGGTGCGGGAGGCTCGGCGGGCGTTCGGGGGTGGGGCAGCTACCGGTGGGCCTGGTTCGTTCGGTCCTCCGGTGCGGCCTCAGGCCCCGCCTGCGGTTCCGTATCCGTATCCGCCCGCCGCTGTCTCCCTTCCCCTCCCCGCCCCGGTCACCGGAGCCGCGCCGCAGGACCCGGCCGCCGATCACCGCCCCTCCGGTGGGTTCGCGCCGCCTGCCTAGTCGGGGAACGCCGACGGCGGGGATTCGAGGTGTTCCAGCTCGATGCCCGGTGCGGACAGGACCACGTCGCCGGTGATGTGCACGGCGTGCTGTTCGCCCGTGTCCAGGGCTGTGACCTGGTATTCGTCCACGGTCAGGGGGCCGTTGTCAGTGGCGTGTGCTTCTCTCTTCACCAAGGCCCAGGACTGGTCCACGGTGCGCGGGGCGAGGACCGGGTCCGTGAGGGCTACGAGGCGTACGCGGGTTGCCGAAGAGGAGGGAGTGAGGCGCAGGAGGCGGGCGGTGGCGATCAGGAACGCGGGGGATGTGCCGGTGAAGGCGTGGGCGCGGACGTTGCCTTCGGTGGCGTGGGTTCCGGTGGGGTCGGTGCGGACCCAGGTGACGCCGTCCAGGGCGGCGCCGCGGACCTGCCAGCTCGACGCGTGGAGTTCGAGGCGGATGGGGCGGCCCAGGTCGTCGAGGGTGAGGTCGACGGAGCCGGTGTGGTCGCCCGAGGGGGCGGTCAGCTGGGAGACGTAGCGCCAGCCGGAGGGACCTGGGGCGCAGTGGAAGTGTTCTTCTGCGAGGGGGGTGTGGTCGTGCGGATCGTGGAGCGAATAACGGCCACGGGGCATGGGAGTCCTGGGTGTTCTCGGGCTGTTCCTTGAGCCTCGCAATGGGACAGGCCCCCGCCACGGGGGTGCGGGGGCCTGTCTCGGAGCGATGGACCTGCTGGTGGTGAGCGTGTCAGTGCACGGACGTGCTCACCACCGGCGGGGGTGTCGGCTCAGTAGCGGTAGTGGTCCGGCTTGTACGGGCCCTCGACCTCGACACCGATGTACGAGGCCTGCTCGGGGCGGAGCGTCGTCAGCTTCACGCCGAGCGCGTCGAGGTGGAGGCGGGCGACCTTCTCGTCGAGGTGCTTGGGGAGCACGTAGACGTCGGTCGGGTACTCGTCGGGCTTGGTGAACAGCTCGATCTGGGCCAGGGTCTGGTCCGCGAAGGAGTTGGACATCACGAACGACGGGTGACCGGTGGCGTTGCCCAGGTTCAGCAGGCGGCCCTCCGACAGCACGATGAGGACCTTGCCGTCGGGGAACTTCCAGGTGTGGACCTGCGGCTTGACCTCGTCCTTGACGATGCCCGGGATCTTGGCCAGGCCGGCCATGTCGATCTCGTTGTCGAAGTGGCCGATGTTGCCGACGATCGCCTGGTGCTTCATCTTGGCCATGTCGGCGGCCATGATGATGTCCTTGTTGCCGGTCGTGGTGATGAAGATGTCGGCCTTGTCGACGACGTCGTCGAGGGTCGCGACCTGGTAGCCGTCCATGGCCGCCTGGAGCGCGCAGATCGGGTCGATCTCGGTGACGATCACGCGGGCGCCCTGACCGCGCAGGGACTCCGCGCAGCCCTTGCCCACGTCGCCGTAGCCGAAGACGACCGCGGTCTTGCCGCCGATGAGAACGTCGGTGGCGCGGTTGATGCCGTCGATCAGGGAGTGGCGGCAGCCGTACTTGTTGTCGAACTTCGACTTGGTGACGGCGTCGTTGACGTTGATCGCCGGGAACAGGAGGGCGCCTTCGCGCTGCATCTCGTACAGGCGGTGGACGCCGGTCGTGGTCTCCTCGGTCACGCCGCGGATCTCCGAGGCGACCTGGGTCCACTTCTGCGAGCCGTCGGTGATGGTGCGGTCGAGCAGTTCGAGGACGACGCGGTGCTCGTCGGACTCGGCGGTGTCGGCCGAGGGAACCTTGCCGGCCTTCTCGTACTCGACGCCCTTGTGGACGAGCATGGTGGCGTCGCCGCCGTCGTCCAGGATCATGTTCGGGCCGCCGCTGGGGGTGTTCGGCCAGGTGAGGGCCTGCTCCGTGCACCACCAGTACTCTTCCAGGGTCTCGCCCTTCCAGGCGAAGACCGGGATGCCCTGGGGGTTCTCGGGCGTACCGTTCGGGCCGACGGCGATGGCGGCGGCCGCGTGGTCCTGGGTGGAGAAGATGTTGCAGGACACCCAGCGGACCTCGGCGCCCAGGGCGACCAGGGTCTCGATCAGGACGGCGGTCTGCACGGTCATGTGCAGCGAGCCCATGATCCGGGCGCCGGCCAGCGGCTGGGTGGCGGCGAACTCCTTGCGGATGGACATCAGGCCGGGCATCTCGTGCTCGGCGAGGGTGATCTCCTTGCGGCCGAACTCGGCCAGGGAGAGATCTGCGACCTTGAAGTCCTGTCGGGCGTCGACAGTCGTCATTACGGGCTGCTCCTCAGGGTTGGGGCGAGGTGGGTACGGCTGGTCTGCGCGGCAGCGGACACAGGGGTGCCCGAAGAGGGCACAGGCATGCCCGAGTACGCGCAGCACAGTCCGTCGGAGGCCCTCTCTCCCTCGGCCGGTCCGCGAGGGGACCGACCGACCGCCATCAGCAGCGACGTCTGGCTCCGTCCCAAGCTACACCTGTCGGCCCGGCCGTCCCCAGTCCGCCTGCGAACACATCAGGACAGATCGAGCACGAAGGGAAGGGAACTCAGTGGGCGGCAGGCGCGGCCGGGCCGCCCGGAGTTGCCTCGCGGTCGGAGCCCTTGGCGGCTTCCGTCTCGCTGTAGATGTCCGGTTCCAGGTAGATGACGCGGGCGATCGGGACGGCGGCGCGGATACGGGACTCGGCGGCGTTGATCGCGGTGGCCACCTCGGCGGCGGTGTCGTCGTGCTGGACGGCGATCTTGGCGGCGACCAGGAGTTCCTCGGGGCCGAGGTGGAGCGTGCGCATGTGGATGATGCCGGTGACGGTGTCGCCGTCGACGATCGCCTTCTCGATCGCCACGACCGCTTCCGTACCCGCGGCCTCGCCCAGCAGCAGGGACTTGGTCTCCACGGCCAGGATCAGCGCGATCAGGATGAGCAGGATGCCGATGCAGAGGGTGCCGATGCCGTCCCAGACGCCGTCACCGGTGGCGAGGGCGAGGCTGACGCCGCCGAGGGCCAGGATCAGGCCGACCAGCGCGCCGAGGTCCTCCAGGAGGACGACGGGCAGTTCGGGGGCCTTGGCGTGGCGGACGAAGTCCTTCCAGGACTGCTGGCCGCGCAGCGGGTTGGACTCCTGGATGGCCGTACGGAAGGAGAAGCTCTCGGCGATGATCGCGAAGACGAGGACGCCCACCGGCCAGTACCAGTGCTCGATCTCGTGCGGGTGCTTGATCTTCTCGTAGCCCTCGTAGATCGCGAACATGCCGCCGACCGAGAAGAGCACGATGGAGACGAGGAAGGCGTAGATGTACCGCTCGCGGCCGTAGCCGAAGGGGTGTTGCGGGGTTGCCTCACGCTTGGCCCTCTTGCCGCCGAGGAGGAGCAGGCCCTGGTTGCCGGAGTCGGCGAGCGAGTGCACGGACTCCGCGAGCATCGACGACGAACCGCTGAAGAGGAACGCCACGAACTTCGCTGCCGCGATCGCGAGGTTGGCGCCGAGTGCCGCCACGATCGCCTTGGTGCCGCCTGACGCGCTCATGTGTTCGCGTTGTCCCTTCGATACGTTCGATACGTACGCTGTCCCGGGCTTTGCCCGCCCTTTGCCGGTGGGCCATTGTTGCAGCACCCTCCGACAACGACGCGCCAGGTGGTGTCAGACGACGACCGTCGCCCGGAAGACCGTGCCGGGGCCCGACAGTTCGGCCTTGTCGTTCGCCGGCACGAAGACCGACCGGCCGGGGGCGAGTTCGATGTCCCCTATGCGGACCGAGCCCGCCGTGCAGAGCAGGATCTGCGGGGTCGGGAGGGTGAGGTCGCGGGCGGGGGTGCTCTCCGGGAGGACGTACCGGGAGAGGCGGAACTCGTCGATCGGGGTGTCGTAGACCTCTTCGCCGTCGGGGGACGCCTCCGGGCGCAGTACGCCGGGGTCGCTCGCCTCGAAGCGGACGATGCGCAGGAGTTCGGGGACGTCGACGTGCTTGGGGGTCAGTCCGCAGCGCAGGACGTTGTCGGAGTTGGCCATGATCTCGACGCCGAGGCCGTTGAGGTAGGCGTGCGGGATGCCGGCGCCGAGGAACAGTGCCTCGCCGGGCTGCAGTCGGACGTGGTTGAGGAGCATCGCGGCGATGACGCCCGGGTCGCCGGGGTAGTGGTGGGCGATGTCCGCGTAGGGCGCGTAGTCGCCGCCGAGGCGGGCGCAGGCGGTCGCGGCCTCGGTGACCGTGCGGGCCATGTCGTCGCGGTCGGCGCTGAGTACGGCCGTCAGGACCTCGCGCAGCGCCGCCTCCTCGGGGTGGGCGCGCAGCAGGTCGACGTACGGCTTGAGGGAGTCGACGTCCAGGGCCGCGAGGAGGTCGGCGGCCTGCGACGGGTCGCGGAAACCGCACAGGCCGTCGAACTCGGTGAGGGCGCAGATGAGTTCGGGCTTGTGGTTGGCGTCCTTGTAGTTGCGGTGCCCGGCGTCCACCGGGATCCCGCGGCGCTCCTCGTCCTCGTAACCCTCTTTCGCCTGGGCGAGGTTGGGGTGCACCTGGAGGGAGAGGGGGGCGCCGGCCGCGAGGATCTTGAGGAGGAAGGGCAGGCGGGGGCCGAACTTGGCGACGGCCGCCGCGCCGAGTTCGCCCTGCGGGTCCGCGTCGATGACCTCGACGAGTGTGCCGCGTCCGGTGCGCGAGGGGGCGCCGGGGTGGGCGCCCATCCACATCTCCGCCTGCGGTTCGCCGGTCGGCTCGGTGCCGAGGAGCGCCGGGATGGCGGTGGTGGAACCCCAGGCGTAGGGGCGGATGGTGTTGTCGAGGCGGTCCATAGCGGTCTTTCTGCGTGCGGGAGGCAGGTGAGGAAAGGAGTGGGGTGGTTCGGGGGCTGTTTTGGCGGTTCCTTGGTGTCAGGTTCCTGCCGTCAGCGCCAGGTACACCGCCGCGAAGTCCGTGGTGGCGATCAGTTCCGCCAGGTTCTCCAGTTCGGCGCCGTCCTCCGGTTCGAGTTCGCTGATCGCCGTGTCGTGGCCGAGGGCGAGTTCGCGGGCGGCGGGAGCGGCGCTGAGGCCGCCGGTCGGGCGGTCGCGGAGGAGGACCACGCGCGCGTGCAGGGCCGGTGCCTCGTTCACGCGGTCGCGGAAGAAGTCGTCGGGGTCGGCGCCCGCGGCGAGCCGGCTCGCGAGCAGGGCGCCGTGCGCGGCGAGCGCCTCGGGGAGTTCGGCGGCGAGCGCGGGGCGGCCGGCGAGTTCGGCGAGGGCGGCGGCGAAACGGCGGCCCGCGGGCCCGGCCGACGTGCCCTCGGTCCAGATCACCGGGAGGGTGTCCGCGAGTTCGGCGGCGAGGGTCTTGGCCGGATTGCTGTACGTCGCGATGGCCGGGCCGCATCGTTCGGCGATGTGGTCGAGGCGGTCGGCGACCTTCTCCAGGGCGTCCGGCGGGGCGGTGAGCAGGCCGGTGCGGTCGAGGAGGGCGAGCAGCGGGGTGAGCAGCGCCCACAGGACGGCGGGGGCGGATGCGGCGAGCGGCTGGTCCGCCTCCTCCTGCTCGTACGGGGCGGTCGCCATCCGGATGAACAGGCCGTGGGCCGCGCCCTGCACCGTCTCGGAGAGCGGGGTGCCGGCGGGCGCTACGGCGACGACCGTGCAGCCTCGGCGGTACGCGTGCTCGGCGAGCAGGGACAGGCCCGGTTCGGCGCCGTCGGGGGTGGCGATCAGGAGCAGGTCCACGGAGCCGGCCCAGCCCGGCAGCTCCCAGCGCAGGGCGCCTGCCGCGGGGGCCACGCCGGTGGGGGCCAGGCGGGTGACGGGGGTGGTGGCGCCGGCGAGGGTGCCGAGGAGGTCGGCCACGCAGGTCGCGGCGGCGCCCGGGCCCGCGATCAGGACGGCGCGGGGGCGGCCGTCCGGTTTCAGGTCGTTGATGCCCGCTTCGGCCGCGTGGCGGGCGGCGGTGCGGACGCGGGCGCCTGCTTCGGCGGCTCCGCGGAGGAGGCCGCGGTGGTCTGCTTCCGCCAACGCCTCGGGGGCGTCGAGCAGCGATTCGTCGAGCATGGGTGGCACCTCCGATCGCCGGGGCGGGGTTACGCGGGGCGTCGGGCCTCGTCGACGAGCAGTACGGGGATTCCGTCCCGGACGGGGTACGCCAGGCCGCAGTCCTGGCCTGTGCAGATCAGCTCGGTGTCCTGCTCCTTGAGGGGAGCGTGGCAGGCCGGGCAGGCGAGGATCTCCAGGAGGCCGGCTTCGAGCGGCATGTGGTGTCCCTTCGGGGGGTGCGGTGATGTGGCCTGGTCAGGGTACCGCCGTGGGGGGCGGGGTGGCGGGGCGTGGGTAGGGTGCGGGTGGTTGGGGTTTTCGCCCCCGCCGCCCCTACCCGTCCCATCCCTGGGGGCTGCGCCCCCAGACCCCCCTTTGTCGCGCTGAACGCGCTCGTCCTCAAACGCCG
>NZ_JBSFDA010000268.1:0-8832 GCF_053593675.1 Streptomyces sp. NPDC002156
CGTCCGGCGTTTGAGGACGAGCGCGTTCAGCGCGATACGGGGGTTCGGGGGCAGCGCCCCCGAGGATGGGACGGGTAGGGGCGGCGGGGGCGAAATCAAGAGGGCGTGTGTCACAGGGGCGTGCCGTTCCCACCGGGGGCGGCGGGCCCCTATCGTCGACGTCATGTTCGCTGCCTACGCCGCCCGCATCGACCCCGACCACCCGCTCAACGGGCTGGAGTTGGGCGACCGCCCAGCCCCGGAGGCGCGCCCCGGCTGGGCGACCGTCGACGTCAGGGCCGCCTCGCTCAACCACCACGACCTGTGGTCCCTGCGCGGAGTCGGACTCCCCGAGGACCGGCTCCCGATGATCCTCGGCTGCGACGCCGCCGGCGTCGACGCGGACGGCAACGAGGTCGTCCTGCACTCCGTCATCGGCCAGACGGGGCACGGCGTCGGTCCCAAGGAACCCCGTTCCATCCTCACCGAGCGCTACCAGGGCACCTTCGCCGAGCAGGTCGCCGTACCCGTGTGGAACGTCCTGCCCAAGCCCAAGGAGCTGTCCTTCGCCGAGGCCGCCTGTCTGCCTACCGCCTGGCTGACGGCGTACCGCATGCTCTTCACCAACGCGGGCGTACGCCCCGGCGACTCGGTGCTCGTGCAGGGCGCCGGCGGCGGTGTCGCGACCGCCGCGATCGTGCTCGGCAAGGCGGCGGGCCTGCGCGTCTTCGCCACCAGCCGGGACGAGGCCAAGCGGAAGCGGGCCGTCGAGCTGGGCGCCGTCGAGGCGGTCGAGTCCGGCGCACGGCTGCCGCAGCGTGTGGACGCCGTGATCGAGACCGTCGGCGCGGCCACCTGGTCGCACTCGGTCAAGTCGCTGCGGCCCGGCGGCACGCTCGTCATCTCGGGCGCCACCAGCGGCGACCGCCCCTCGCACGCCGAACTGACCCGCATCTTCTTCCTCGAACTCAAGGTCGTCGGCTCGACCATGGGGACCAAGGACGAACTGGAGGACCTGCTGTCCTTCTGCGCCGCCACCGGCGTACGCCCCGTCATCGACGAGGTGCTCCCGCTGGACAGGGCCCGCGAGGGCTTCGAACGACTTGAGTCCGGCGAGCTCTTCGGCAAGATCGTTCTCAGTACCTCCTGATCGTCATCGTCGTTCACTGGTTTTCACCTGCCCCAAGTTGTCAACTTGGGTTGACGTGGCGCATGTGTCAACCTATGTTGACACCATGACCGAAGCAACAGATCTCGCCGAGCGCGCGGGCGACCGCGACCCGCGGGTCGGGCTGCGGGCCGTCTCCGCGCTGCGGAAGCTGGTCGAGCAGTTGGAGGCCGTGCAGGTGCGCGGTGCGCGCAATCAGGGCTGGTCGTGGCAGGAGATCGCCGCGGAACTGGGTGTCAGCAGGCAGGCCGTGCACAAGAAATACGGGAGGCAGTGATGTTCGAACGGTTCACGAACGATGCGCGCGCCGTGGTGCGGGGTGCCGTCGAGCACTCCGAGCGCGTCGGCAGCCGGTCCGTCGACGCCGAGCACCTGCTGTTCGCGCTGCTCGACCGCGAGGCGAGCCGGGCCTCCTTCGCGCTCGCCTCGCTCGGGCTCGCCGCCGACCGCAAGGAGCCGGTGAAGGCCGCCCTCGCCGACGCCCGGCGCCGCGCCGGACTGTCCCAGGCCGAGACGGACGCCCTCGCCGGGCTCGGTATCGACGTCTCCGACCTCGTCTCCCGCGTCGAGGATGTGCACGGCGTCGGCGCGATGTCCGGCGACCGCAAGGACACGGGCTGGTGGTCGGGGCGCCGTGCCTTCAGCCGGGACGCCAAGGAGGTGCTGGAGAGGTGCCTGCGCATCGCGGTGGCCCACCGGGACCGCCGGATCGGCGACGAGCACATCCTCCTCGCCCTGACGGCCCGCCCCGGCGTACCGGCGGAGGTCCTCGCCGATCAGGGAGTCACGTACGAGGCCCTGAGCCGTGTGCTGTACGGCGGGGGTGAGGCGAAGGCCGCCGGCTGAGGGGCTCCGGCCGACGGGCTCGGGGTGAGGCCCGTCGGGCGGGTGCCCTGCGGCCCTCGTCCCTCTCCCGCTCACACCTTCGGCGTCCGCAGCGCCGCCCCCACCAGCGCTGCCGCCGCCGACAAGTGGCCGCGGATCTCCAGGAGTTGGGGCTCCGTGACGCCGTGGTCGCGGGCCGAGTCGCGGATGTCGTCGCGGAAGCGGTCGAGGAGACGGTCGAGGTCGCGGGCCGGATTGCCGGTGGACTCCTCGTGGGCCCAGGACGGTTCGTAGCCGGCCGGGAAGTCCGGGGGAGTGTCCGTGTACGTCGGTTCGTGCTCCGGTTCCGGTGCCCTGGTGGTCGTGGCGTTCGTGGCGGTGGTGGCCGTTGTGGTGCCGTTGGGGCGGGGGAAGCCGAAGCCCTTGCCGAACTCGCCGAACTCCTTGGCCAGTTCGGTCAGGCCCTCCCGGACCCCCGTCGGCCAGTCGCCCCGCGTGAAGTGGTCCTGGACCTGTTCCTGGACGCGCCTCGCGATGCGCTGGACCTCTTCCTGGGCCTGGGCGCGGGCGTGTTCCTGGGCCTCCTTGGCCTGGCGCCTGGCCCGCTGGGCCTCCTCACGGGCCCGGCGGCTCTCGTCCTTCGCGCGGCGGGCCTGTTCCTTCCATTCCTGCTTGATACGCCGCATCTCCTCCGCTCCGGAGTCCCTGCGCGCCTCGCTCGCCGCCGCGCGCACCTCCCTGCGCAGATCGCCCGCCGCGCCCCGGACGTCGGCCCGGATCTCGGCGGCCAGTTCGGCGACCGACTCGCGGATCTCCAGTTCCAGATCGGCCAGTTCGCCGCTGCGGTCGGCCAGTTCGGCGCGGCCCGCGTCCGTGATGGAGTACACCTTCCGACCGCCCTCGGTGGTGTGGGTGACCAGGCCCTCGGCCTCCAGCTTGGCCAGGCGGGGGTACACGGTGCCCGCCGACGGCGCGTACAGCCCCTGGAAGCGCTCCTCCAGGAGGCGGATCACCTCGTAGCCGTGGCGGGGGGCCTCGTCCAGCAGCTTCAGCAGGTAGAGACGCAGACGGCCGTGGGCGAAGACGGGGGGCATGTCAGAGCACCTTCTTGTTCGCGAGGTCTGTCGGGCCGGAATTGTCCCCAGGGGCGGTCCGGTCCGTCGATTCGTCCTCCCGCTGGGGGCGACGGAGCAGGGCGATCGAGCCGGAGACCGTCGTCGCGCGCAGCTTGCCCGTGCCCGCGCCCAGCCGGCCCGTGACGCGGTGGGCGCCCCACTGGCCGTGGACGCGGAGGCCGTCGAAGGCGTTCGAGATCGTGCCGCTCGCCGTGTTCGCCTCGACCTCGGCGTCCGCCGGATGCGGGAGCCGGATGGCGATCTCGCCCGAGACGTTCGTCAGCCGCACGTCCGTCGGGCCCTCCGGGTCCAGGTCGACGATCATGGAGCCGCTCACCGACTCGGCGCGCACGGACGGCCCGGAGCCCTCGACGACGGTGAGGTCGCCGGAGACGGAGTTGAAGCGCAGATCGCCGGTGACCGCCTGGGCCTCCAGGCTGCCCGAGACCGTGTCGGCGCGGACCGGGCCGGAGAGGCCGACGAGGGTCGTGTCGCCCGTGACGCCCTTCACCACCGTCGGCCCGTCGACCCCCGAGACCACGGCGCCCGCGCCGACCACGCCCACCTCCACGTGGGTGCCGGCCGGGACGGCCAGGGACACCACCGCGTTGCGTTGCCAGGCCCTGCGGTCCAGCAACTTGAGGAAGCCCTTCCAGGGCAGGTCCTCGTACGCCACCGTCAGGACGCCGTCCTCCTGGGTCACCACCAGGGGTGGGCCCTGGATCTCGGAGACCTCCAGACGCGCGGAAGCCTCGTCCGTACCCACCACGTTCACCGTGCCGTTCACGATGCGTACGTGCAGGCCTGTGACGGGTTCGTCGAAAGTGAGTTTGCCGGGCTCTTTGACGGACCACTCGGACATCGTGGACATGGTGCGGACCCCCTGGACACATGGACACAGCATGACGCGCCATATCGCGTCTTCCGCTATTCACGATATATCGCGGTCACGGAAAGTCAAGACACCCGTTCGGGGGAGACCGCACTCAAGACACCCGTGTCGAGACCTACTCGTCGTCCTCGTCGTCCAGCCGTGCCAGCCAGGTCGCCAGGCGCTCCACCGGCACCTCGAAGTCGGGATTGAGGTCGACGAAGGTCCGCAGCTGCTCCGCGAGCCACTCGAAGGTGACCTCCTCCTCGCCGCGCCGCTTCTCCAGCTCTTCGATGCCTCGGTCGGTGAAATACACGGTTGTTCTCCTGGGGACTGCCGGGCCATGGGTCGTACGCCTCCAGATTATGCGGAGGCCGGACCCGCCCCTGGCGGCGGTCGTCCGTTGCCCGGACGGGGGGTTGTCCACAGGTTGTCCACATTTCCCCACGCGCTCGTGTCCGCACAGGCACAATGGCATCACTGTTAGTCACCATGCTCGGGGGACGCCGTGGAACAACGCGTGATTCAGGAGATCCGACTGCCCGGGGGCGACACCGTCCTCGCGCGGGTCAGTGTGCTCGACCCGGGCGAAGTACCGGGCGGCGCGGACGAGTTCTCGTACGAGGACGTCGGGGCGCTCGACCACATGACGGCACGGATCGACCAGCTGAACGAACTCGTCCGGGGCGTCGGTTCGGCCGTGTTCGACGCGGCACGCGCGGTCGGACCCGACGAGGTCAGCGCCACCTTCGGGGTCGAACTGGCCGTGAAACCGGGCAAGGCCGTCGCCCTGCTCGCCGACGGCGAGGCCAAGGCGGCCCTGTCCATCACGCTCACCTGGCGGCCGGGGGAGAACGGCGACCGCGTCGACGGCACGACCGCCGCAGCCGGTCTGATCCCCGGCCCCACCCCCGCCCCTGCCCCGGTCCCCGTTCGCGACAACCAGAGCACCGGGACGGTATGACGGCGGAGAAGCTCGACGTGCTGGTCACCCGGGCCACCGTACGGATCGGGCCGGAGAGCGAACCGGAAAAGCTGTGGGGCAGCGGCTTCTTCGTCGCGCCCGGATGGGTCCTCAGCTGCGCCCACGTCCTGACCCTGAAGGTCGGCCCGGCGGGCGTCGGCTCCTTACGGGTGAGGGTGCGGGGACACGGCGGGCTCGATGTGCGGGCGCGGCCCGCCTACTGGTTCGGCGGCGGGACGGACCCCGAGCAGGACCTCGTCCTCATCCGGCTGACGGAAGACGTGACGCACACGTGCGTGCGGCTCACCGACCGCTATGACGCGCCGAAGGCCGCCGTCACCGCGTACGGCTGGTATTCCCTGCCCGACGGCACACCCGAGCGCTGGAAGGGGGAATCGGTGTGCAACGGCAAGGCACATGCGCACAGCCTGACCCTCGGACCCACGGTGGAGATCCCGCACGGGGCCTCCGGCGGGCCACTGCTCGACTGCCGGCGCGGAGTGGTGGCCGGCGTCGTCAAGGCACGCCGGTCACAGAAGGACGGCGGTCTGGCCGTCGCGGCAACCGCGCTGCGCGGGTTCCGGCACGCCGTCGTCGTGGGGCCCGGGGAGGACAAGGCGGAACGGGGCGAACTGGGGGACAACCCCTACGCGGCCCTGATCCGCGCCCATGACATCTGGCACCAGAGCGCCATGGGCGGCGGGTCCTGGGTGAAGGCGCAGGACGGAATGGTCGCGGACGGCGAGCGCCGGTGGGGACCGCGGGACAGCGCCGAGGCCTCCGCGCTGCTCGCCAGGCTGCCCGAGCCGGATTCGCCGGTGGAGCTGGAGCAGGTGATCGAGCGCGTTCTCGGCGACGAACCGTTGTGGCAGGACGAGGTCGCCCCGCGCGACTGGCGCGACGGGCACGGCTGGCTTTACGACCACAAGAAAGAGGGCGCCGACCTCGTGTCGCTGCACTATCTGCGGGTCGTCGCCCAGCTGTGCGGGCCGCAGGCCCCGGTCCCCGCCGCCGAGCTGGAGCGGTGGGTGGAGTCGCGGGCCGGGAAGCTGCCCGACCACGAGCGGGCGCTCCTGATGGGCGTGGCCCCGGGCGCACCCGCGCCCTGGTCCGATGCCCCGCGTGCCCAGGGACGGCGTGCCCACCCCCGGGGGAGCGACCGCGCCGAGGACGACGAAGGGCCGGTCGTCGCCGTCGAGTTGGAGCCCGATCTCTTCCGGCCGAAGGACCGCTTCCACTGGCGTATCTGGACCTGGATCGGCGGCGCCGAGACCGTGCAGGCCGTGGACGAGGACTTCGACGGCGAAGGAGTCTCCCTCGCCGACCTGGAGGAGGCCCTGACCGGGCCGTTGATGCGCACCTTCGGTCAGCTCGACGGCGAGCGCAGGGCCCGCCTCGAAGTCGCCCTGCCGGTCGAGCACTTCGGCGTGGACGCCCGTCTGTGGCAGCCGCGACCGGCCGTCCGCAGTCTCCGCCAGCGTCCCGACGAGCGGCGCTTCGGAGTGCACCGACAGGTCGTCCTGCGCTCCCTGAAGCGGCGCGGTGAGCCCGCGTCCGTGTGGCGCGAGCGCTGGCGCGGAGTCGCCGAGGGCGAGCCCAAGGCGCTGTACGTGCAGTCGGAGGCCTACGCCCGGCGGACCCTCGACGAGGGGCCGCCGGGCGCGGTGCCCGTGCTGTGCCGCACGCCGGCCGAGAGCACCGGGTCACTGTCCCGCGCGATCGCGGCCGGCTACGGCGTCGCCCTCTGGAACCTCAAGGCCGAACACCCGCACGGCTGCGGCGCCGACTGCGCCGAACTGCAGGTCCGCGCGGACAAACTGCTCAGCTCGGCCGGCCGGGGGACCGCTCTGCCCGAGCGCCTGCGCACCCTCCGCGAGGACTTCAGCCTGGCCGCCCCCGACACCGACTGGGTGGAACACCTCGCCCTGCTCTACGACGATCCGCGGCGCCCGATCCCGCTCTGCGACGACCTGCTGGAGTCCCCTTGACGAGCACCGACACCCGCCGCCCGGACTGGTTCATCTACCGGGGCGTCGGCGGGCCGCACGACGGCATCGGCCGGCTGCCCGCCCCGCCGCCCTGGCGCGACTTCGACGGCGAGCCCGGCGGCACCGTCGTACCGCCGCTCGGCTCGGAGTCGACCAGACGCCTCGGGACGCGCGGCGACCGCGGTATCGCCTGGCGGACGGAGGAACTGGAGCTGATCAACGCGGCGTTGTATCTGCGCAGGCCGCTGCTGGTCACCGGTGACCCCGGCTCCGGCAAGTCCACCCTCGCCCATTCCATCGCGCACGAACTGGGCCTGGGCCGGGTCCTGCAGTGGCCCATCGTGAGCCGCACGACCCTGCGCGACGGCCTGTACACGTACGACGCCATCGCCCGGCTCCAGGACAGCCAGATGGCGAAGGTGCGGGGCCAGGCGCACACCGGGGCGCCGTCCGGTGACACCGCCCGCGGGCACACCGAGGACATCGGCGAGTATCTGCGGCTCGGCCCGCTCGGCACCGCGCTGCTGCCGTACGACCGTCCGCGCGTCCTCCTCGTCGACGAGCTGGACAAGAGCGACATCGACCTGCCCAACGACCTGCTGAACGCCCTGGAGGAGGGGGAGTTCCGCATCGCCGAGCTGCAGCGCATCGCCCGGCGGCAGACGGACGTCCAGGTCCTCACGGACGACGACGAGCGGGCCGCGGTGAAGGGCGGCCTGGTCCGCTGCCGGGCCTTTCCGATCGTCGTGCTGACGAGCAACGGCGAACGCGACTTCCCGGCCCCGCTGCTGCGCCGCTGCCTCCACCTCGACCTGCCCTCGCCGCGCGACGACGCCTCGGGCCGGGCCCGCCTCGAAGCCATGGTCGGCGCCCACTTCGGCGGGGCGGGGGCCGGAGCCGGCGGGGACGGGGACCTGATCAGCGCCTTCCTCGACTCGGAGCCGGGTGCCCTGCGCGCCGCCGACCAGCTCCTCAACGCGATCTACTTCACCCAGGAGGCCGTACGGGACCGGGGCCCGGACCGGCAGCGGCTGGCCGAGCTGCTGATGCGGCCCCTCGACCAGGGTGAGTACGGGAGCGGCGGACCGCGCGGATGACCTCACCCGACGGGCGCCTCGGCGAAATGGCCGACCGGCTTCGCGGCCTCGGCGGTGTCGAGCCGTCGGCGCGCGAGCTGGCGGAGGCGCTGTGGCTGGCACGGTTCGTGTCCCCGGCGGAGCTGAGTCCGCCGGGGACACCGGCGTCCGCGGGCGACCTCGCGACCCGGCGCGAATCCGCCGCGCCGCACCACGCCGACGCGCCGGTGGGCGACCGGGGCGGGCCCGCCGGGCCGGCCGCCCTGCGCACCCGTCTGCACGTCGAACGGCCCCGGCTCGCCCGGCCGGACCCCGCACCGGGCGACACGGACGCGGGCTTCGTCCGGATCCGCGTCCCCACCGCCACCGCGCTGCCGCACCCCCTCGCGCTCCAGCGCACTCTGCGTCCGCTCCAGCACTACCGCCCGCCCGTCCGGCTGCCCGCCCTCGACCTGGACGAACAGGCCACGGCGGAACAGGCGGCGGAGACCCGTCTCGTCCTTCCCGTCCTGCGCGCCACCACCCGCCGCGAGGCCCGCCTCTGCCTCCTCATGGACGTGTCGACGTCAACCGGCGTGTGGAACACGGCATTCGAGGAGCTGCGCCAGTTGTGCGCCGGGCTCGGTGCCTTCCGCGAGGTGTCCGCGTACTACGTCCGGGCGGGCGCGGACGGCCGCCTGGTGGTCGCGACCGGCCATGACATCGGCGGTGACACCGGCCGGGCGCCGCGCGCCGCCGAGCAACTGCGCGATCCGACCGGCCGGCAGCTGACCCTCGTACTGAGCGACTGCGCGGGCCCGTTGTGGCGCTCGGGGGCGGCTCTCCCGCGCGCGAAAACGCCTGCGC
>NZ_JBSFDA010000269.1:0-8535 GCF_053593675.1 Streptomyces sp. NPDC002156
AAGTCCAGGTCCTCCACCGCGATCGCCTTCACGCCGCACGTTTGGGCCCAGTGCAGCAGGCGGGTCAGGGCATGGCGGACCTGGGCGTCCCGGTGTTCGGCGGTGCCGGCCAGATCATAGAAGAAGCGGCGCGGGCTGCCGGTGGGGTTGCCGTGGGTGTCTAGGCGCCAGGCGGCGAGGTGGTCGGCGTTCATGTCGACGCCGATCACACCGTGGGCGAGCGCGGCCTCGATCGGGATGGATGGGGCGGGCGGGATCTGCCAGGAGGCGGTCAGATACCAGCGGTCCCGGCCGGTATCCAGGTGGATGCGGTAGGCCACGGCCTGGTTGGCCGCGACCCTGTCGGCCCACTCAGTGCCCCGGTGGGCGAAGGTGACCTGGCATGCGAGGACGTAGCGGCCGTGCGGGGCGTTGGCCAGATGAGCGAGCGGCGCGGGGAGCTTGATGCTCGCCTCGCCGTCCGGGCTGATGCGGATGGTCTCGTTGCCGTAGCGCTTGCCGGACTCACCGTCCGCGTGGCAGAACCAGCGCTCCGCCTCCCAACGACCACGCCACGCGGACTCCGTGAGCTGGGCCGCATCCAGGTGGTGGCGGGTGCGGGCCAGCTGCTTGCCGCCCCTTACGACATGTACGACTCCGGCCTCGCGGTCGGCCCGCGCGGTGGCCAGCCGGTCCTCAAGCACCCGTAACCGCCGCGACTTCGCATGCCACTCACACCGGGACCGGTAACCCCCGGGTGCCTTCTTCGTTCCCTTCTGTCCGATCGGCTGGGACAGCCGGCGCTCGATGGTGCGGATGCCGGCTTCCAGGTTCTGGAGGTGTGCCGACTGGCAGCGGCGGGCCAGTGCCCACTGGTCGTGCGTGGCCTTGGTGATACTGCCCGCCCACCGCGACGACGAGAGTGGCGTCAGCTCCCGCTTACGCACCGCCCACGTGTCACCGGAGTGTTCCAGGCCGTCCCGGCAGCGTGCCTTGAGGTCTTTCGAGGCCAGCGATCCCAGATGCGCGCCGACCAGGCGCAGCACCTTCTCATCGCCGGGTGTGAGGTGCTTGAGGCGGGTCCGGACGGCCACACCACTCGGGCCGGACGCGACGAACGGCGCCGCGATGGTCCTCAGCTCACTCACCCCGTCACCCCCGCCCGACTCCACCCGAAGATCCCGTCGTCATGGGAAACGAGCACGCCCCATGAAGGTCACGCATTCGATGAAAGAACGTCAGTTCCCCACCGAGAACCGGCCCCATGGCCGAGGTACGCGGCACAACGCAGACCAGCAGCGCTCACTCCCGCTCACCAGAACGTTCTTGAAGGCATTCCAGCGGCAACAGTTCCAGACCCTTCCCGGCCCCGTCCTCCGGCCGCGGTCCAGCCTCGTCGTCGTTCTCCCAACCGTCCCCGAGGCTCACTACTCCGCTGCTTTCGGAGCCTTCGCCCCTCGCCTCCGACCTCGCCCGGCGGCCCACCTCACGTGCGCGCGGGTGTGGTGATGCCGTGTCTGCTGTCACCGACTCGCGCCCGGCACGAGTAGGGCTCCTCGATCCTGTGCCGCACCACCCGACCCGTATACGAGCTCAGCGGAAGACCACCGTCCGATTCCCCTCCACCATCACCCTGCTCTCGCTGTGCCACTTCACCGCGTGGGCCAGTACCTGGGCCTCCACGTCCCGGCCCACCGTCACCAGCTCCCCGGGGTCCAGCGAGTGGTCCACTCGCACCACGTCCTGCTCGATGATCTGGCCCTCGTCCAGCTCGGGCGTTACATAGTGCGCCGTCGCGCCCACCAGCTTCACGCCGCGGTCGTACGCCTGCTCGTACGGGCGTGCGCCCTTGAAGCTGGGCAGGAAGGAGTGGTGGATGTTGATCGCCATGCCCTCCAGCTCCTTGCACAGGTCGTCGGAGAGGACCTGCATGTAGCGGGCCAGTACCACCAGGTCGATGTCCAACTCGCGGACCAGGTCCAGCAGCCTCGCCTCCGCCTCCGGCTTCGTCTCCCTTGTCACCGGGATGTGGTGGAAGGGGACCCCGTAGCTCTCCGCCAGGCTCTCGAAGTCTCGGTGGTTGGAGACGATCGCCGGGATCTCGATGTTCAGGCCGCCCGTGCGGCGGCGGAACAGGAGGTCGTTCAGGCAGTGGCCGAACTTGGAGACCATGATGAGCGTGCGCGTCGGCGTCGACGCTTCCCGTAGGGTCCAGGAGATGCCGTACGCCTCCGCTACGGGACCGAATCGGTAACGCAGATTTTCCAGGTCCGCGTTTGGATCGGAAACATCGAAGTGGACCCTCATGAAGAAACGGCCCTGAAGTCGATCATCGAACTGCTGGCTCTCCAGGATGTTTCCCGAGTTACGGACGAGAAAGCCGCTCACGGCGTGCACCAGCCCCGAGCTGTCGGGGCAGGAGAGGGTGAGGACGTACTCGCTGCTGCCGGCCTGCGGTCGAGGGGAGTTAGGGGACACGTCAGCCTCCGGTGGTGCGTATTGCACAACATGGTGAGCGATACGCAACATGGTCGGCTCGGTGGCCGGTCGCGTCAAGGGTGGTCGGGCGCGGGTGAACGCGGCCGGGCGGGCAATCGGTGCGCATGTCGAAATCGTCATCCGCCAACTACTTGACGTATGTCCGCACATTCGCCAGGGTGTTCCACCACAAGCAATTGGGTGCACGATGCGCAACGAATTCCTGCGGAAAGGCTTGGCGCGTGGCAGACCTGTATGTGGACGGTGAATGGCGGGAGCCGGTGGCCGGCGGCCGTCGGGAAATTCGATGTCCCGCTGACGGCAGGCTCGCCGCCACCGTCTCGGAGGGGACTCGTCCCGACGCCGAGGCCGCGATCGGCGCCGCCCGCCGCGCCTTCGACACGGGACCCTGGCCGCGTACCCCCGAACGGGAGCGCGGCGCGCTGCTGCTGCGTACCGCCGACATCATCGAGCGCGACGTCAAGGAGTTCGCCCGCGCCGAGTCGCTGGACACCGGCAAGCGGCTGGTGGAGAGCGAGTACGACATCGCCGATGTCGTTTCGTGTTTTCGGCATTACGGCGGGATCGGTGGCGTCGATGCCGGGCGGGTCATCGACACCGGCCGTGACGACGCCGTCAGTCGGGTCGTCTACGAGCCCATCGGTGTGTGCGGGCTGATCACCCCTTGGAACTACCCCCTCCTGCAAGCCAGTTGGAAGGTTGCTCCGGCTCTTCTCGCCGGGAACACCTTCGTCCTCAAGCCCAGTGAGCTGACCCCCTCCACCTCCATCCTGCTCGTGCGAGCGCTCGCCGAGGCCGGGCTTCCCGCCGGTGTCGCCAACCTTGTTCTGGGGGCCGGGCCCGAGGTCGGGGCGCCGCTCTCCGAGCATCCCGCCGTCGACATGGTCTCCTTCACCGGCGGGCTCGAGACCGGGAAACGGATCATGGCCACCGCCGCCGCGGGCGTGAAAAAGGTGGCCCTGGAACTCGGCGGGAAGAATCCCAACGTCGTGTTCGCCGACGCCGACTTCGAGACGGCCGTGGACTTCGCCCTCACGGCCGTCTTTCTGCACTCCGGGCAGGTCTGCTCCGCCGGGGCCCGCCTCATCGTCGAGGACTCGATACACGATCGGTTCGTGGACGAGGTCGTGCGGAGGGCGCTCCAGATACGGCTCGGTGGGCCCTTCGATCCCGATGCCGAGACCGGGGCTCTCATCTCCGCCCAGCATCTCGCGAAGGTCGAGGCCTATGTCGCCGCCGGGCTCGCCGAGGGGGCCGTACTGCGGTGCGGGGGCGCGCGGCCGGACGATCCCGCCCTCGCCGACGGGCACTACTACCCGCCCACCGTTCTCGACGAGTGCACGCAGGACATGCGGGTCGTGCACGAGGAGTCCTTCGGGCCCGTGCTCACCGTCGAGCGGTTCAGCGGCGACGAGGACGACGCCGTACGCATCGCCAATGACACCGAGTACGGGCTCGCGGGGGCCGTCTGGACGCAGGACGCGGGCAAGGCCCAGCGGGTCGCCCGGCGGCTGCGGCACGGCACTGTGTGGATCAACGACTACCACCCCTATGTGCCGCAGGCGGAATGGGGTGGCTTCGGGCACTCGGGCGTGGGCCGGGAGCTGGGACGGTCCGGCCTGGACGAGTACCGAGAGCCCAAGCACATCTGGCAGAACATCCAACCCCGGCCGCAGCACTGGTTTCGCGGCTGAACGCCGAAAAGAGGTCGATCATGACCCCAGTACAGACCGAGGTGCCGCAGCGGCGCGGCACGTCCCAGGACTCGGACGGCACGCCGGTCATCTCCGTGCGCGGCCTGTGGAAGGTGTTCGGGCCGAAGGCCGACCGGGTGCCGGAATCGGAGGAGCTGTGCGGGCTCACCCGACGTGAGCTCATGGACCGTACGGGATGCACCGCCGCCGTACGGGACGTGCACTTCGACGTGTCGCCGGGGGAGGTGTTCGTTGTCATGGGTCTGTCCGGGTCCGGGAAGTCGACCCTCGTGCGATGTCTCACCCGGCTGATCGAACCCACCGCCGGTGAGATCGTCTTCGAGGGCGAGAACATCCGGGACGCGGACGACAAGCGGCTGCGCGAGCTGCGTCGGCAGAAGTTCTCCATGGTCTTCCAGCACTTCGGGCTGCTGCCTCATCGGCGGGTCGTCGACAACGTCGGCTTCGGGCTTGAGATACGGGGGATGGGGAGGGCCGAGCGGATCAAGCGGGCTCTTGAGGTCGTCGAGCTTGTCGGGCTCTCCGGGTACGAGAACTCCTACCCCGACCAGCTCTCGGGTGGCATGCAGCAACGCGTGGGCCTGGCGCGGGCGTTGGCCGGTGATCCAGATGTTCTGTTCTTCGACGAGCCGTTCTCCGCCCTCGACCCGCTGATCCGGCGGGACATGCAGAACGAGGTCATCCGGCTGCACCACGAGGTCGGCAAGACGATGGTCTTCATCACCCACGACCTGTCCGAGGCCCTCAAGCTGGGCGACCGCATCCTCATCATGCGCGACGGCAAGATGGTGCAGTGCGGGACCGGGGATGAGCTGGTGGGTGCCCCTGCCGATGACTACGTACGCGAGTTCGTCAAGGACGTGCCGCGTGCCGATGTCCTCACCCTGCGCTGGATCATGCGGCCCGCGGCCGACGGTGACGCCCTCGACGGGCCCGAACTCGGGCCTGATGTCGTCGTGCGGGAGGCCACCCGGGCCGTCCTCGCCGCCGAGAAGCCGGTCAAGGTCGTCGAGAACGGCAAGCTGCTCGGCATCGTCGGCGACGAGGAGATCCTCGCCGTGGTCGCCGGAGGCGGGGACCTCCCGGTCCAGAAGGGCGGCGACGCGCGATGACCGTCGCCGTGGAGAAACCACAGAAACCTGAGCCGCCTGGGCCCGCGGACGCCGTGCCCGAGGCCGCGCCCGTCGCCGCCGTACGGCAGGTCAGCCGGCGCATGCTGGTCGGCGCGATCCTCGTCGTCTGGCTGGTGCTGTTCGCCGTACTGCGCGGCACGAACACCCTGACGCTCGCGGCGGCCGACCTGACCGGGCTGCACCGGTGGCTGAACGACGTCAACGACTCGATCGGCGCCAACCGCAACTCCAACCCGCTCTTCCTCTACTTCTTCAACGAGATCCGCCTGGTCATCGACAACCTGGTGACCTTCGTCCAGCATCTGATCTCCCAGCCCTCCGACTCCCGGCCCCTGCCGCAGATCGGGTGGCTCGGGGTCGTCGGGATCGCCGGGTTCGTGTCCTGGGCCGTGGGCAACTGGCGGGTGGCGCTGCTGACCGTCGCCGGGTTCACCTTCTTCGGGCTCCAGGGCCTGTGGCAGGAGAGCATGGACACCCTCGCGCTGGTCCTGTGCGCGGTGTTCGTGGCGCTGCTGTTCGCGATCCCGCTGGGGGTGTGGGCGGGGCTGTCCGACCGGGTCAACCGGATCATGACGCCGTTCCTGGACTTCATGCAGACGATGCCCACCATGGTCTACCTCGCCCCGCTGACCCTGTTCTTCCTCATCGGCGGCGCCTCCGCGACCATCGCCACCGTCATCTACGCGGCCCCGCCGACGATCCGTATCACCGCGCACGCCATCCGGACCGTGCCGGAGACCACCGTCGAGGCGGCCGACTCGCTGGGCGCGACCCGCTGGCAGTCGCTGCTGAAGGTCCTGCTGCCGATGTCCAAGCGGACCGTCGTCATGGGCGTCAACCAGACCATCATGGCCGCCCTCGCCATGGTCACCATCGCCGCCCTGATCGACGCGCCCGGCCTCGGCAAGACCGTCATGCAGGCACTCCAGTCGCTCGACGTGGGTACGGCCTTCAACGCGGGCCTCGCCATCGTCGTCATGGCCATCGTCCTCGACCGGGTCACGACCGCGGCGAGCGTACGGGAGGAGGCGGCCCGGCGCTCGGCCGGCCCGCTCCTCGCCCGGCGACGCCAGTTGGTGGTCGCGGGAGCGGCGGTCGCCGCGGTTCTCGTCTACCTCTCGCACACGTACGTGTGGGCGGCGGAGTTCCCCGGCGAGGGCGATGTCGGCAGCTCCGTCGCGAGCGCCGCCGACACCGCGAGCACCTGGGTGCAGGACAACCTGTCCGGCCTCACCAACGCCTTCCGCGACGCCCTGACCAACGGCCTGCTGAACCCGTTCCAGTCGCTGCTCACCGACTCGCCCTGGTGGCTCGTCGGCGCGGTACTGATCGGGCTCGGCGTGGTCTTCGGCGGCTGGCGGGCGGGGGTGACGACGGCGGTGTGCGTCGGGCTGCTCGTGGCGACCGGCGTGTGGTCGGACGGCATGACGACACTGGCGTCCACGCTCGTGGCCACGGTCATGACGATGCTGCTGGCCGTGGTTGTGGGGGTGTGGATGGGGCGCAGTCCGCTCGCGGACCGGCTGATCCGGCCCACCCTCGACGCGGCACAGGTCATGCCGCCGTTCGTCTACCTCGTACCGTTCCTCGCGCTGTTCGGCGCGACCCGCTTCACGGCGATCGTCGCCGCGATCGTCTACGCGGCGCCCGTCGCCATGAAGATCATCGCGGACGGTATACGGAACGTGCCCGCGACCACCGTGGAGGCGGCCACCTCCGCCGGGTGCAACACCTGGCAGCTCATCACCAAGGTCCAGCTGCCGATGGCACGCGGCGCCCTGACCCTCGCCACCAACCAGGGCCTGATCTACGTGCTGTCGATGGTTGTTGTGGGCGGCCTGGTAGGCGCGGGCGCCCTCGGCTACGACGTAGTGGCCGGCTTCTCGCAGGGGCAGCTGTACGGGAAGGGGCTGGCCGCGGGGCTGGCCATCGTCCTTCTCGGAGTCATGTTCGACCGGATCACTCAAGCAGCGGCGCGGCGTGCCGGGGCGTAAGGGAGCTACCACCATGGCAAGGCAAGCAACAAAGTGGAGAGTCGGCGCGGCCGGCGTAGTGGCGCTGGGCCTCGCCCTCACCGCCTGCGGTGGCGCGAAGGTCGGCGACAGCTCATCGGGCTCCGACACCTCCTCCGGGTCCTCCGGCAAGTGCGGCACGTTCAACCTCGCGGTCAACCCGTGGGTGGGCTACGAGGCGAACGCGGCGGTCGTCGCGTACGTCGCGGAGAACGACCTCGGCTGCAAGGTCACCAAGAAGGACCTCAAGGAGGAGATCGCCTGGCAGGGGTTCGGGACGGGCGAGGTCGACGCCGTCATCGAGAACTGGGGCCACGACGACCTGAAGAAGAAGTACATCACCGACCAGAAGACTGCCGTCGAGGCCGGTGCGACCGGCAACGAAGGGCTGATCGGCTGGTACGTGCCGCCGTGGCTGGCCAAGGAGTACCCGGACATCACCGACTGGAACAGCCTCAACAAGTACGCGGCGAAGTTCAAGACGTCGGAGTCGGGCGGCAAGGGGCAGCTTCTCGACGGTGACCCGTCGTTCGTCACCAACGACGAGGCGCTGGTGAAGAACCTGAAGCTGGACTTCAAGGTGGTGTACGCGGGCAGTGAGACGGCGCTCATCCAGGCCTTCCGCAAGGCGGAGAAGGACAAGGAATGGGTGATCGGCTACTTCTACGAGCCTCAGTGGTTCATGGCCGAGGTGCCGCTGGTGAAGGTCAAGCTGCCTGAGTACACGGCGGGTTGTGACGCGGACCTGGAGAAGGTGGCGTGCGACTACCCCGTGTACAAGCTGGACAAGATCGTGAGCGCGAAGTTCGCGAAGTCTGGTAGCCCGGCGTACGACCTGGTGAAGAACTTCACCTGGACGAACGACGATCAGAACACCGTGGCGAAGTACATAGCCGAGGACAAGATGACGCCGGAGGCGGCGGCGAAGAAGTGGGTGGACGCGAACCGGGCGAAGGTGGACGCCTGGATCAAGTGACGCCGGAGTCCGGTTGAGCATGACTGCCCGGTGGGTGGTGCGCGTACCTGTGCACCGCCTGCCGGGCATTGGCTTTTCCTCGCCCCCGCCGCCCTTACCCGTCCCTCCCCCAGAGGGGGGACCCCCACTGGGGGCTGCGCCCCCAGACCCCCCTTTCGGCCTGAACGGCCTCGTCCTCAAGCGCCGGACGGGCTGGAGTGGCGGGCCGGTGCTGAAGTGCG
>NZ_JBSFDA010000270.1:0-8473 GCF_053593675.1 Streptomyces sp. NPDC002156
GGGCTGGGTAGTCAGCCCGTCGGGCGTTTGAGGACGAAGGGGGGTCTGGGGGCGCAGCCCCCAGGGATGGGAATGGGTAGGGGCGGCGGGGGCGAGTCTCACTCCGGGGCCTCGCCGAAGCGGGCCAGCGCCAGGGCCCCCGCCACAGCCACCCCGAAGCCCATCACCGCCAGCCATCCCAACCCCTCCCGTGTGCGGTCCCCCAGCCACACCACCCCGATCACCGCCGGCCCGATCGTCTCCCCGATGACCATCCCCGCCGTCGGCACGGTCACAGCCCCCCGCTGCAACCCCGACGTCAACGCCAGAAACGCCGCCCCACCCCCCACCACCAGCGCATACGTCGCCACGTTCGCCACCAACGCCCCCACCGACACCTCATCGATGAGCCGCACCGACACCTCGACCACCCCGAACCCGAACCCCGCCCCCAAACCGAGCACCAACCCCCGCCCCCGCTCCGGCAACCGCCCGCCCAGCAACCCCAGCACCAGCACACCCACCGCGGTCGCGAGCATCGCGTACCTCAGCGCGTCCGACCCCGCCCGCTCCCCCTCCGTCCCCGAGGCGAGCCCCAGCATCCCCAGCCCGGCGCACACCACCCCGACCGCGCCCCACTCCATCCCGCTCAGCCGCACCCGCAGCAACCGGGCGGCGACCACGGCGGTGACGGCGAGACTCGCGGCCAACGCCGCGCCGACCGCGTAGATCGGAACGGACCGCAGCGCGGCGACCTGGAAGACGAAGCCGAGGCCGTCCAGGGCCAGCCCGGCGATGTACCGCCACTGCCGCACCGCCCGCAGCAGCAGCGCGGCGTCGCCACCTCGGCCAGGGGCTTCGGCAGCCGCCCGCGCGGCCATCGCCTGCAACACCGTCGCCGTACCGAAGCAGACCGCCGCGCCGAGCGCGCACACCATTCCAAAGAGCACAAAGTGACTCTAGGTGGACGGGAGGCACGGGAGGCACAGGGGGCAGGCGTACACCTGTCCTTGAACGATCTTTAAGCTGGGCGAACTTCAAGCCTGGCGAGACACCAACGGGGAGACACGAACATGGCCGACGCACGCAGACAGTCACGCGGACAACTCCGCTCAGGCACCGTCGTACTGGGCGGCATGGGCCTGCTCGCCGCCGCCCTCACCGCCTGCTCCTCGGACGACCCCGACAAGCGCTGCGTCGACCGCGACAGCTACAAGGCCGCCAAGGGCTACAAGGTCGTCGCCGACAAGAACTGCAAGACCGTCACGAGCACCAACGGCGCCTACTACTACGGCGGCAAGAAGAAGTCCGGCTGGGTCAAGGGCGGCTCCTTCACCAAGTCCGGCAAGAGCAGCGGCAGTTCGGGCGACGACGGTTCCAGCACCGGCGTACACCGCGGTGGCTTCGGCGGCGGCGACACCAGCTCGGGCGGCTGAGCCCCGACATGGAGCGCCGCACGATCGAACCCCGCCCCGACTGGCAGCGAACCGTCGAGGAACAGGGGCTGATCTACCCGCTCACCCGCCACCCCGACGGCACCCTGCGCCCCTACTGGGACGAGAGCGCGTACTACGTCTTCTCGCTCCCGGAGGTGGAGGCGCTGGAGGAGGTCGTCGAGGAACTCCACGGCATGTGCCTCGCCGCCGCCGAGCACATCGTCAGCGCGAACCGCTTCACGGACCTCGGCATCACCGACCCGCGCATCGTGGCAGCGGTCGCCGAGGCCTGGCACCGCCGTGCCGAACTCCCGTCCGTCTACGGCCGTTTCGACCTCCGGTACGACGGCCGCACGGGCGGAACAGACGGCTCGGGCGGTCCTGCGAAGCTCCTCGAGTACAACGCCGACACCCCCACCTCCCTCGTGGAGGCCGCCTCACCCCAGTGGTTCTGGATGGAGGACCGCTTCCCGGGCGCCGACCAGTGGAACTCCCTCCACGAACGCCTGATCGCCGCCTGGAAGAAGCAGGCCGCCCTCCTCCCGCCCGGCAGCCCCCTCCACTTCGCGCACTCCGCCGCCGACGAACTGGGCGAGGACCTGATGACGGTGGCCTATCTGAAGGAGACGGCGGAGCAGGCGGGCCTCGACACCGACTGGCTCGCCGTGGAGGAGATCGGCTGGGACTCCCTCTCCGGCCGCTTCGTCGACAACCAACTCCGCTTCATCCGCAGCTGCTTCAAGCTGTACCCCTGGGAATGGCTCACCACCGACAAGTTCGCGGATCACGTCCTCGACACCCTGGACAACGGCGGCGGCACGGGTACGACGCTGTGGATCGAGCCCGCCTGGAAGATGCTGCTCAGCAACAAGGCGCTGCTCGCGATCCTCTGGGAGCTGTACCCCGGCCACCCGAACCTCCTCCCCGCCTACCTGGACGGCCCACGGGAACTGGCGCACACGACCGGTTACGTGACCAAGCCGCTGCTGGGCAGGGAGGGCGCGGGCGTCACGATCCACGAGCCGAACACCGCCGCCAGTCCTGCCGCACCTGACGTCGAAGAACCCTGCTGCTACCAGGAGTTGGCCCCCCTGCCCGACTTCGACGGCAACCGGGTCGTCCTGGGCGCGTGGGTCGTGGAGGACGAGTCGGCGGGCCTCGGCATCCGCGAGTCCTCGGGCCCGATCACGGACGAGTACGCCCGCTTCCTGCCCCACGTGATCCTTTAGCCCCCGGTTCTCATCCGCTCAGTACGCCCCGCAGCTGCGCCAGCCCCCAGTCCAGATCCTCCTTGGAGATGACGAGGGGCGGTGCGAGGCGGATCGTCGGGCCGTGGGTGTCCTTCACCAGGACGCCCCGGTCCATCAGCCGCTCGGAGACCTCCCGGCCCGTGCCGTACGCCGGTGCGATGTCGATGCCCGCCCAGAGGCCCCGCCCGCGCACCTCCGTCAGCGCGCCGGTCCCGGCCAGTGCCCCCAGCTCCCGGTGCAGATGCGCGCCCAGCTCCGTCGCCCGTGCCTGGTACTCGCCGGACCTGAGCATCGCGATCACCTCCAGCGCCACCGCGCACGCCAGCGGGTTCCCGCCGAACGTCGACCCGTGCTCACCCGGCCGGAACACCCCGAGCACCGCCCGCGAGGACACCACCGCCGACACCGGCACGATCCCGCCCCCGAGCGCCTTCCCCAGAACGTAGACGTCCGGCACCACACCCTCGTGCTCGCACGCGAAGGTACGGCCTGTCCGGCCCAGCCCCGACTGGATCTCGTCCGCCACGAACAGCACGTCCCGCTCCCGCGTCAGCTCCCGTACGCCCCGCAGATAACCGGCCGGCGGCACCCGTACCCCCGCCTCGCCCTGGATCGGCTCCAGCAGCACGGCCACCGTGTTCTCGGCGACCGCGGAACGCAGGGCGGTCAGATCGCCGTACGGCACGATCTCGAAACCCGGCGTGTACGGGCCGAAGTCCGCCCGTGCCGCCGAGTCCGTCGAGAAGCTGATCACCGTCGTCGTACGGCCGTGGAAGTTGCCCGCCGCGACCACGATCTTCGCGATTCCGTCCGGCACGCCCTTGACCCGGTACCCCCACTTCCGGGCGGTCTTCACCGCGGTCTCCACGGCCTCCGTGCCCGTGTTCATCGGCAGTACCGTCTCCATGCCGCACAGCGCCGCCAGCTCCGTACAGAACGCGGCGAACCGGTCGTGGTGAAAGGCCCGGGACGTCAACGTCACGCGTTCCAGCTGGGCCTTCGCCGCGTCGAGCAGCCGCCGGTTTCCGTGACCGAAGTTCAGCGCGGAGTAACCGGCCAGCAGGTCCAGATAGCGGCGGCCCTCGACATCCGTCATCCAGGCACCGTCCGCGGTGGCGACCACGACCGGCAAGGGGGCGTAGGTGTGCGCGCTGTGCGCGTCGGCCGCCGCGATGAGCGCTTCGGTGGTGGGCGTGGTGGTCACAGGACCTCCCGGGGTGCGAATGCCCTGCCGTCCCCCTCCCTTCTATCGTCGCTCGCATGGTGGACGCGGCACCTTGGGCCCATGTCGTGCCCGGTAGGCTGGCCGACGGGCCGTGACTGGCGCGCTGGGATGGGACGGACCATCGGGGAGCGGCCTGGGAGTGATCAAGTGCCGTGCGCCTGGGCCGAGCCGTGAACCCGTGACCGCTGTCCAGCACCCACGCCACCCGGAGGCCGACGAATGTCCGAGCAGCAGCCCCTCTCCACCGAGTCCACCGCCTTCCGCGCCGCCCTCGACGTGATCCGCGCCGTCGAGCCGCGCGTCGCCGACGCCATCGGCCAGGAAGTCCACGACCAGCGCGAGATGCTCAAGCTGATCGCCTCCGAGAACTACGCCTCTCCGGCCA
Organism: Streptomyces sp. NPDC002156; assembly: GCF_053593675.1. Classification (NCBI taxonomy): domain Bacteria; kingdom Bacillati; phylum Actinomycetota; class Actinomycetes; order Kitasatosporales; family Streptomycetaceae; genus Streptomyces; species Streptomyces sp. NPDC002156. Next base: position 4,276 of record NZ_JBSFDA010000270.1, read on the forward strand.
CCCTCCTCGCGATGGGCAACTGGTTCAGCGACAAGTACGCCGAGGGCACCGTCGGCCGCCGCTTCTACGCCGGCTGTCGCAACGTCGACACCGTCGAGTCCCTCGCCGCCGAGCACGCCCGCGAACTCTTCGGCGCCCGGCACGCCTACGTACAGCCGCACTCCGGCATCGACGCCAACCTCGTCGCCTTCTGGGCCGTCCTCGCCGACCGCGTCGAGGCGCCCTTCCTGGAGAAGACCGGCGTCCGCCAGATCAACGACCTCTCCGACGCCGACTGGGCCGAGCTGCGCCGGGCCTTCGGCAACCAGCGCATGCTCGGCATGTCCCTGGACGCGGGCGGCCACCTCACCCACGGCTTCCGCCCCAACATCTCCGGCAAGATGTTCGACCAGCGGTCGTACGGCACGGACCCGGCGACCGGCCTGATCGACTACGAGGCGCTGCGCACGTCGGCCCGCGAGTTCAAGCCGCTGATCATCGTGGCGGGCTACTCCGCGTACCCCCGTCTGGTGAACTTCCGGATCATGCGCGAGATCGCCGACGAGGTCGGCGCGACGCTCATGGTCGACATGGCCCACTTCGCGGGCCTGGTCGCGGGCAAGGTCCTGACCGGCGACTTCGACCCGGTCCCGCACGCCCAGATCGTGACGACCACCACGCACAAGTCGCTGCGCGGCCCGCGCGGCGGCATGGTCCTGTGCGACGACTCCCTCAAGGACCAGGTCGACCGGGGCTGCCCGATGGTCCTCGGCGGTCCGCTCCCGCACGTGATGGCGGCGAAGGCGGTGGCCCTGGCGGAGGCCAGGCAGCCCGCCTTCCAGGACTACGCCCAGCGCATCGTCGACAACTCCCGGGCCTTGGCGGAAGGCCTGATGAGCCGGGGCGCGACCCTGGTGACCGGCGGTACGGACAACCACCTCAACCTGATCGACGTCGCCTCCTCCTACGGCCTCACCGGCCGCCAGGCCGAGACCGCCCTCCTCGACTCGGGCATCGTCACCAACCGCAACGCCATCCCGTCCGACCCGAACGGCGCCTGGTACACCTCGGGCATCCGCATCGGCACCCCGGCGCTCACCACGCGGGGCCTGGGCACGGCGGAGATGGACGAAGTCGCGTCCCTGATCGACCGAGTCCTCACGGCGGCCGAGCCGGGCACGACGAAGTCGGGCGCGCCGAGCAAGGCGTCCCACGTCCTGGACGAGAAGGTGTCGGAGGAAATCTCCCAGAGGGCAACAGACCTGGTGGCAGGCTTCCCCCTGTACCCCGAGATCGACCTGGGCTGAGCTGCTTCTAGGGGCGCGGGGCCGCATCCATTTGCGGCTCCGCCGCGGGGCGCGACAAGCCCCCACCGGCTGGCAGCTCCCCGCGTACCGAAACCACCCCACACCTCTGAGACAATAAAAAACATGGCCTCAGATCGTCCCCGCGTGCTCTCCGGAATCCAGCCCACCGCCGGCTCGTTCCACCTCGGCAACTACCTCGGCGCCGTACGCCAGTGGGTCGCCCTCCAGGAGACCCACGACGCCTTCTACATGGTCGTCGACCTGCACGCGATCACGATCCCGCAAGACCCGAAGGAGCTGACGGCCAACACCCGCCTGGCCACCGCCCAGCTCCTCGCCGCCGGCCTCGACCCCGAGCGCTGCACGCTGTTCGTCCAGAGCCACGTCCCCGAACACGCCCAGCTCGCTTGGATCATGAACTGCCTCACCGGCTTCGGCGAGGCCAGCCGTATGACGCAGTTCAAGGACAAGTCCGCCAGACAGGGCGCCGAGAGCGCGAGCGTCGGCCTGTTCACGTACCCGATCCTCCAGGTCGCGGACATCCTGCTCTACCAGGCCAACGAGGTCCCCGTCGGCGAGGACCAGCGCCAGCACATCGAGCTGACCCGCGACCTCGCCGAGCGCTTCAACGGCCGGTTCGGCGCGACCTTCACGATCCCGAAGCCGTACATCCTGAAGGAGACGGCGAAGATCTACGACCTTCAGGACCCGTCGATCAAGATGAGCAAGTCGGCGTCGACGCCCAAAGGCCTCATCAACCTCCTCGACGACCCGAAGGCCACCGCCAAGAAGGTCAAGAGCGCGGTCACGGACACGGACACCGTGATCCGCTTCGACCCCGCCGAGAAGCCCGGCGTCAGCAACCTGCTCGGCATCTACTCGACCCTCACGGGCATGGACATCGCCGAACTCGAGCAGAAATACGACGGTAAGGGCTACGGTGCGCTCAAGGTGGACCTCGCCGAGGTCGTGGTCGACTTCGTGACGCCGTTCCGGGAGCGCACCCAGCAGTATCTGGACGACCCGGAGACACTCGACTCGATCCTCGCCAAGGGCGCGGAGAAGGCACGGGCGGTCGCCGCGGAGACGCTCGCCCAGGCGTACGAGCGGGTCGGTTTCCTCCCGGCGAAGCACTGACCCGTACCGGCACCCGTACCACCACCCGAATCCGTACCACCGCACGGCGCACAACGGGGCATCAGAGCGCTGCACATCACTACGCGTGCGCCTGCCCGCAGACCCGCCCTGCCCGTACAGTCGATAGCCGACTGACATGAGCAACACCGAGACGACGAACAGGAGACGACGTGGGGACCGTAACGATCGGTGTGTCGATCGCGGTCCCGGAGCCTCACGGCAGCCTGCTCCAGGAGCGGCGTGCGGGCTTCGGCGACGCCGCTGCTCACGGCATCCCCACCCACGTCACCCTGTTGCCGCCCACGGAAGTCGACTCGGCGGCGCTGCCCGCCATCGAGGCGCACCTCGTGGAGGTGGCCGCCGCCGGCCGCCCCTTCCCGCTGCGGCTCTCCGGCACCGGCACCTTCCGGCCGGTGTCGCCCGTCGTGTTCGTCCAGATCGTCGAGGGCGCGGAAGCCTGCACCTGGCTGCAGAAGCAGGTCCGTGACGCCTCCGGTCCCGTGGCACGCGAACTCCAGTTCCCGTACCACCCGCATGTGACGGTCGCGCACAGCATCACCGAGGAGGCGATGGACCGCGCCTTCGCGGAACTCGCCGACTACGAGGCCGACTGGCCCTGCACCGGCTTCGCGCTCTACGAGCAGGGGGCCGACGCGGTGTGGCGCAAGCTGCGCGAGTTCACCTTCGGCGGGACCGTCGTACCGCCGCAGCCCACCCATGTGGAGCGCGGCACCCTTCCGACCAGGTAGAACCGGCCACGGGCCAACGTTTCCGGGGTACAAGCTCACTATGGCTATGGACTGGCTGAAGAAGCTCCCCGGCGTCGGACCGATCGTCGTCCGCCTGATGGCCACGCACGCGTGGCGGTCGTACGAGCGACTGGACCGCGTGAAGTGGACGCGGCTGGCGGCGGCGATGACCTTCATCAGCTTCGTGGCACTCTTCCCGCTGCTCACCGTGGCCGCCGCGATCGCCGCGGCGACGCTCAGCACCTCGCGGCAGAACGAGCTGGAGGACAAGATCGCCGAGCAGGTGCCCGGCATCTCCGAGCAGCTGAACATCGACGGGCTGGTCCAGAACGCGGGCACGATCGGGGTGATCGCGGGGGCGGTGCTGCTGTTCACGGGGATCGGGTGGGTCGGCTCGATGCGGGAGTGTCTTCGGGCGGTGTGGGAACTTCCGGACGACGAGGGGAACCCTGTCCTGCGGAAGGTGAAGGACACCGGTGTGCTGGTGGGACTCGGCGGCGCCGTGCTCGTCACGATCGCCGCGTCCACCGTGGCCTCTGCGGCGGTCGGCTGGGCCGCGCGGGGGCTGGGGATCGACGAGGCGGGCTGGGGTGCGGTGCTCCTGCGTGTCACCGCGTTCGGCGTCGCCGTACTCGCCGACTTCCTGCTCCTCCTGTACGTCCTGACCCTGCTGCCGGGTGTGGAGCCGACCAGGCGTCGCCTGCTCGTCGCGGCGCTGATCGGAGCGGCGGGTTTCGAACTCCTGAAGCTGCTGCTGAGCAGCTACATGCAGGGCGTGGCGGCGAAGAGCATGTACGGCGCGTTCGGCGTCCCGGTCGCCCTGTTGCTGTGGATCAACTTCACATCAAAACTTGTCCTGTTCTGCGCGGCATGGACGGCAACGGAGTCGACCGAGACGCCGAGCGCATGAGGGGTTTCTCGCCCCCGCCGCCCCTACCCATTCCCATCCCTGGGGGCTGCGCCCCCAGACCCCCGCTCCGGCCCTGAACGGGCCTTGTCCTCAAACGCCGGACGGGCTGACAAACC
>NZ_JBSFDA010000271.1:0-8396 GCF_053593675.1 Streptomyces sp. NPDC002156
GCGCGGCGAGGGGCGCGCCAGCACTTGTTCTCGCCCCCGCCGCCCCTACCCGTCCCATCCCTGGGGGCTCCGCCCCCAGACCCCCGCTGTCGGCCTGAACGGCCTCGTCCTCAAACGCCGGACAAGCTGGAGGGTGCCTGGGCTCGCCTCGCAGCATCCGCGCCGGTCACCCCGGCCAACCTGCTTTCGGCTGGGGGTCCGGGGGCCCGCGGCGAAGCCGCTGGTGTTACAGCCCCCGGGAGATGCAGTCAGCCCGTCCGGCGTTTGAGGACAAGGGGGGGGTCTGGGGGCGCAGCCCCCAGGGATGGGAACGGGTAGGGGCGGCGGGGGCGAAGAAAGCCCTCACCCCCGTCACATCTTCGTCGCCCCCGCCGCCAGGTCCCGCAGGAAGTGCCTGGCCCCGAACAGGAAGACGATGATCAGCGGGACGACACTCATCAGTGCCCCGGCCATCACCAGCGAGTAGTCGGTGTTGTACAGGACGTTGAGGTTGGCCAGGGCGACCTGGAGGGTGACCCTGTCGGGGTCGATCATCACGACCAGGGGCCAGATGTAGTCGTTCCAGATGCCGATGAAGGTGAAGATCCCGAGGAACGCGAGGGCCGGCCGGAACAGCGGCAGGGCCACCTGCCAGTACAGGCGGAAGAAGCCGGCGCCGTCGATGCGCCCGGCGTCCAGCAGTTCGTCGGGCAGCGAGTTCTGGGCGTACTGGCGCATCCAGAAGATGCCGAAGGCGTTGGCCGCGCCCGGAATGATCAGCGCTTTCAGCGAGCCGGCCCAGCCGAACTCGGCCATGGTGACGAACTGCGGCACCAGGGAGAGCTGCGCGGGGATCATGTACGTGACCAGCAGCGAGCCGAACAGGAACTTCTTCGCCGGGAACTCGTACTTGGCGAAGGCGAACGCGGCCAGCGAGTCGAAGAACAGCACCAGCGCGGTGCCGAGCACGGCGACGACGACGGTGTTGAACAGCGAGCCGAAGAAGTCGACGGTGTCGAGCACCCGCCGCATGTTGTCCAGGAGATGCGGCCCCGGGATCAGCTTGGGCGGGTAGGCGTAGATGTCCTGGGTGGTGCCGGAGGCCATCACCACCAGCCAGTAGAAGGGGAACAGCGAGACCAGCACACCGAGGAGCAGCACCGCCCGGACACCGATCCGGGTGACTCTGCTGCCGGAGCCGATGGCGAGGCCCGCGTTGCTGGTCGTCCTCTCGTCAGCGGCCATTACGCGCCCCCTTGCCACGCAGGCGCAGACGGCTGACGATCCCGGCGCGGTCGTCGCTGTCGGAGCCGGAGACCAGCCGCCAGTTGATGAGGGTGAACACCGCGATGATCGCGAAGAGCAGCCAGCCCATCGCGGCCCCGTAGCCGAACTGATGGTCCTTGAACGCCTTCTGCCACAGATAGAGCACGACGGTCATACCTTCCTGCCCCGGTCCGCCGATGGTTCCGACATCGTCCGACTGGAAGAGAACCTGGGACTCGGTGAAGATCTGCAGGCCGTTGATGGTGGAGGTGACGGCGGCGAAGAGGATGACGGGCCGCAGTTGCGGCACGACGACCCGGAAGAGGGTCTGCCAGCTGTTCGCGCCGTCGACACGGGCGGCCTCGAAGTGCTCGGTGGGAATGGCCTGGAGACCCGCCAGGAAGATCAGGGCGTTGTAGCCGATCCACCGCCAGATGATCATGATGGAGACGGCCGACTTGATGCCCCACTCGGAGGACAGCCAGCCGACACCGTCCAGCCCGACCGCCCGCAGCAGCGAGTTGGCGAGCCCCGCCTGGGCGAAGACCGAGCCGAAGACGATGGTCATGGCGACCATCGAGGTGACGTTGGGGATGAAGTACGCCACCCGCAGGGCGCCCGTGAACCGGACCTGCGAATGCAGCATGAACGCGAGCACCAGGGCCAGGAAGAGCATCGGCACCGTGGACAGGAACCAGATCTCGAAGGTGTTGAGCACCGAGTGCCAGAACACCGAGTCCTCGAGCAGCCAGCCGTACTGCTTGAACCCGATGTAGCGCATGTCCCCGATGCCGTCCCAGTCCTGGAAGGACAGATACAGGGAGAAGACGACCGGGAAGGCGCCGAAGACGGCGAACAGGACGTAGAACGGGGAGATCGCGAGGAGCGGCGGGAAGTGGCGGCGCCATCCGCCGGGGGCGGTGGATCGCGTACGACGGACAAGGGGCTGCTTGCTGTCGGTCGGCGGGTCGAGAACCGTGGCCATGGTCAGCTCACCCCCAGCCGGGACAGCGTGGTCTCGGCGGTGTCGACCGCGTCCTGCCAGGCCCGGTCGGGCTTCTTGCCGAGCAGTTCCACGTTGGTCAGCTCCTGGAAGAACGGGGTGTTGGCGGTCTCCTCGTACGGGCTGAAGTAGATGACCGGAGCCTTCTCGGCGGCCGGGCCGAAGACGTCGATGGGCTTCTGGCCGCCGAAGAACGGGTCGGCCTTGTGCATCGCGGGGTCGGCGTAGGCGGCCGGAGTGGTGGGGAACAGGGACATCTCCTGGTAGCTCTTGAGCTGGTTCTCCGGGCTGAGCAGCCACTTCATGAAGGCGAATCCGCCCTCGGGGTCGCGGCAGTAGCGGGTCATGGTGACGTAGGAGCCGCCGTAGTTGCCGGGGCCGTCCGGCATGGTCGTCAGCCGCCAGGCGCCGGATGTCCTGGGCGCGGTCTCCTTGAGGCCGTTGATGGCCCACACGGCGGTGGTCATCGTGCTGACCTTTCCGCCGCTCATGGCCGCGTTGTAGTCCGGCGTACCGTCCGTGATCCTCGCGCTGAGCCCCTGCTGCAGTATCTCCACGGACAGGTCCCAGGCACGTCGGATGTGCGCCTGGTCGCCGATGAAGCGGTTGTCGGCGTCCACGAACTGCTTGGGGCTCTGGAGCAGGGCCTGCTGGAAGACGTTGCCGATGTTGGTCACCAGGTAGGGCTTGCCGGGCCCCTTCGTCCGGAGGGTCCGTCCGGCATCGATGAACTTCTCCCACGTGGGCATCGCCTCGGCGACGTCCGCCGGTTCGTAGGCCAGCCCGGCCGCCCGGAAGATGTCCCTGCGGTAGTAGAGGGCGGTGGGTCCGGCGTCGAGCGGGAAGCCGATCATGCGACCCGACGGGGTGAAGCAGCTCTTCCACTTCCAGTCGAGGTACTGGTCACGGACGGATTCGGCACCCACCGTCCGCAGGTCGAGGAACTCGTTCTCGTCGGGGAAGAACGTGGCGAGGTTGTCGGAGTTCACGACCGTCAGGTCCGGCACATAGGCGTGGGCGGCGAGACTCGTGCGCACCTTGTGGTCGATGTCCCCGTCGGGGATCTGGGAGCCCTTCACCTTGACCCCCGGCGCACCGGGGACACCCCGCCTGGCGGTGGCGAGCAGCTTGTCGCTCAGGGAGCCCTTCCAGTACCAGAGGCTCAGATGGTCGGTACCCACGGAGGCCGAGCCACTGCTCGCCCCGCATCCCGACAGCCCCAGCAGGGCCGCACCCGCACCGCCGAGGGAGACCCCCAGCAGTCGTCTGCGGGACATTGTTCGGTGTTCCATCGGCGCGCACTCACTTTCCGGGCACGGCTCGACCGGGGCAGACGGCGAAGACAACGATGTCAGCCAGGTCCGTGAACGTTCACGTGAACGTTGCCGTTGAGTATCGACGCGGCCGAAAACCAGTGTCAAGGGACGTACACGCTCGATGTGTTGCCCTACTGAGGCAACCCCGGGTGCCAAGGACGCGCCCCAAAGGGGCGCGGGGAACTGCGCGACCAGCCCCCACCGGCCCCGCAGCAAACAACGCGCCTGTCCACCACAACTCTCACACCGAGGCGCGCAACACCAGTTGAGGCACAACCCACGCATCGGAACCGCTCAACGGCTCCTCCCCCGCCCGCAACCGAGCCACCTGCTCCACAGCCAGCCGCCCCAACTGCCGCTTGTCGAGATGCAGAGTGGTCAACGCCGGCTCCACCAACTCCCCCAGCGACAGCCCGTCGAACCCCATGACGGCCAGGTCGTCCGGCACCCCCAGCCCACGCCGCCGAGCGCACCGCATCGCCCCGATGGCGATCAGGTCGTTGAAGCCGAACACCGCGGTGATCTCGGGCCGAGCGTCAAGGAGTTGAGCCATCCCCACCTCCCCGCCCGCAACGCTGTGCTCGGGGCTGCGCACGATCCAGCTGTCGTCGACGGGCAGCCCATGCCGTCGGACCTCGGCGAGGAAGGCCTCGCGCCTGGGCCCTGGCGCGTCGAGCCGGTCCCCGTCCAGCATCCCGATCCTGCGATGCCCCGCGCCGACGAGATGGGCGATGCCCTGCGCGAGCCCGGCGGCGGCGTCGATACCCACCGCCGCGAACTGCGTCTGCTGCGGGCCGCGTTCGAGCAGGACGAGCGGTACGCCGCCGAGGTGGCGGGCGAGAACCTCGTCGTCGTTCTTGAAGTAGCCGACGACCGCGTCCGCCTGATGGGACAGTACGTCGAGCGCCTCGCGCTCCCTGGTGTCGTCGGTGCGGGAGTCCCACACGACCACCTGCCAGCCGCGCTGCTCGGCGGCCTCCAGCACACCGGCGGCCACCTCGGGGAAGAACGGGTTCATCAGGTCCGGAATCACCAGCCCCGCCGTCACCGCCCCCTTGCGGACGAGACCCCGCGCGAACCGGCTCGGCCGGTAGTCCAGCAGACGGGCGGCCTCCAGGACCCGTTCCTTGGTGGCCGGGTCGATCTCGCCCTTGTCGTTGACGGCCCGGGAGACCGTCTGGCGCGAGACTCCGGCCAGTTGGGCGACGTCGTTGATCGTGGCCCGGCGGCGGGGGCCGTCAGGCTGCTCGGTACGCGGCTCCAGCTGCTGCTTGTCGGCCCACACGCTGTGCACTGTATCCGGCCACGGCGAGCCGGTGCTCCGGGCGGCCCGAGGGACCGGACAGCGAAGCGCTTGATCCGATGCCTGCCGCAACCGCAGCCGCTGCACGGAGGTCACCCACCCGGGCCACGGCGACTACCGGCTGACGTGCCGCCGTAGCCACAAGGCCGCTGACAGCAGGACACCTCGGATCCCATCCGCCAGAACCGCGACCGGCAAGGTGCCGACCATCCCGCTCAGCCTCGTGCGGCGGTGGTCCCCCGCAGGACGAGGCGCGGGTTCAGCACCACCTCACGGGACTCGGTACGCCCCTGGTCCAGGCGTTCGACGGCGGCGGTCACCGCGTACCGGGCCTGTTCGCGGGCGCTCTGGCTGACGGTGGTCAGGTTGAAGCAGCTCAGCCGGGAGAGGGCGTCGTCGTCGTAGCCGGCCACCGACACCTCGCCCGGGACGTCGACGCCCGCGCGGGAGAGGGCGGCCAGGACGCCGATGGCGGACTGGTCGTTGTAGGCGACGACAGCGGTGGGCAGTTCGCCGTCGTCGATGAGATGGCGGGCCGCACGCTCACCCGCCGCCTCGGTGTGGTCGCCGCGCAGCACCTTGATCTGGGCGTCCAGACCGTGCCGGCGCATGGCGGCGCGGTAGCCGCGGCGCCGGTCGGTGGCGATCACGCCCTTGCCGCCGTCGACGTACGTGATCGCTCGGTGGCCGAGCGAGACCAGGTGGTCGACTATCTGGCCGACACCGTCCTCGTCGGCGCTGCGTACGACGTCCAGGTCGGCGTCGTCGATCCGACGGCCGACGGCGATGACGGGCGCCTTGCGGTCGAGGGCGGCGAGGGTGTCGGCGGGGGCGGTCGGGCCGAGCAGGATCAGGGCCTCGCTGCGGAAGGCGAGCAGCGTCTCGACGGCGGTGTGCTCGTCGCGGGTGCGGGTCTGGGTGCTGAGGACCAGGTCGTAGCCCACGTCCTCGGCGGCCGTGTGCAGATGCTCGACAAGTTCGGCGTGGAACGGGCTGTGGATGTCGACCATGACGCCGAGCAGCCGGGTGCGCCTGCTGGCCAGGAGGCTGGCGGTGCGGTCGACCTGGTAGCCGAGGTCGGCCGCGGCCTTCAGGACGCGCTGCCGGGTGCGCTCGCTGGGGCCGGCCACTCCGCGCAGCACCAGGGAGACGGAGGCGGTGGACACACCCACGCGGGCGGCCACGTCCTCCAGCCGGGGGCGCCTGCTCGCGCTGTCCCGGCCACGCGCCGAACCGGCCTCGTCCACTTGTGCCTCCCGCCAGATCTTCTTGCGCAACACCCTTGACACGTTCGTGAAACGAGCCGATAGTACCAGGACTTAAAGCGCTTTAAATTGTCCTGATGTTCTCACCGCGACTCCGACAGAGACCGTCGCGGTTCCCCGGCCCCATCCACCAGCCGCGGATCGCTGCCCCATCTCTCCCCCCACCTGCCTCCCCTCTCTCCCTCCCATTGCACAGCGAGGTGCATGAAGCATGAACCGCACATCTCTTCCGCGATCCCGCAGAATCGCCCCCGTCGTCGCCACGGCCGCGGCAGCCGCCCTGGTGCTGGCGGGCTGTTCCAGCAACTCCGGCGGCAAGAAGTCCGAGGACGGCGGCGCCGAGGCATCTGCGGGCAAGGCCAGTACCCCGCGGATGACGATCGCGATGGTCACCCACGCGCCCTCCGGTGACACCTTCTGGGACACCATCCGCAAGGGCGCCCAGGCCGCCGCGGCCAAGGACAACGTCAAGCTCATCTACTCGAACGACGAGACCGCCGGCGACCAGGCCAACCTGGTGCAGAACGCGATCGACCAGAAGGTCGACGGCATCGCGGTCACCCTCGCCAAGCCCGACGCGATGAAGGCCGTCGTCGCCAAGGCGGAGGCGGCCGGCATCCCCGTCGTCGGCTTCAACGCCGGCCTCTCCGTGTGGAAGGAGCAGGGCCTGCTGTCCTTCTTCGGCCAGGACGAGTCCGTCTCCGGACAGGCGCTCGGCACCAAGCTCAACTCCACCGGCGCCAAGCACGCCGTGTGCGTCGTCCAGGCCCAGGGTGACGTCAACCTCGAAGAGCGCTGCGCCGGCGTGAAGAAGACGTTCAGCGGCAAGACCGAGACCCTCTACGTCAACGGCACCGACATGCCGTCCGTGAAGTCGACGATCACCGCGAAGCTCAACCAGGACAAGTCCATCGACGAGATCGTCACGCTCGGCGCCCCGTTCGCGCTGACGGCGGTGCAGTCGGCGTCCGAGGCGGGCAGCAAGGCGAAGGTCGCGACGTTCGACCTCAACAAGGACCTGATCGCGGCCATCGAGTCGGGCGACATCCAGTTCGCGGTCGACCAGCAGCCCTACCTCCAGGGCTACTTGGCGGTCGACTCCCTGTGGCTCTACAAGAACAACGGCAACTACAGCGGTGGCGGCGAGCAGCCGATCCTGACCGGTCCGGCGTTCGTCGACAAGGCCAACGTCGAGACGGTGGCCGCGTTCGCCGCGAAGGGCACCCGGTGATGAGTATGACCCAGCAGGCTGCGCCGGCGGTGACCACACCGCCGGCTCCGCCGGTCAGCCAGAAGGACGGACGCACCGCTGAACGGTCGCTGGGGCGCCGGGTGTTGGCCCGCCCCGAGGTCGGCGCGCTGATCGCCGCCATCGGTGTGTACCTGTTCTTCTTCGCGGCGGCTCCGGCCTTCCGGGAGACCAGCGCACTGTCCACCGTGCTGTACCAGGCGTCGGTGATGGGCATCATGGCGCTGCCGGTGGCCCTGCTGATGATCGGCGGCGAGTTCGACCTGTCCGCCGGTGTCGCGGTCACCACCTCGGCGCTCACCGCGGCGATCATCAGCTTCCAACTGTCCGTGAACGTGTGGACGGGCGTGATCGTCGCGCTGCTCGTCTCACTCGCCGTCGGCGCCTTCAACGGCTGGCTGCTGATCAAGACCGGGCTGCCGAGCTTCCTGGTGACCCTGGGCTCGTTCCTGATCCTCCAGGGCTCCAACCTCGCCGTGACGAAGATCTTCACGGGGAACGTGGCGTCCGACTCCATCTCGGACATGGACGGCTTCGACCAGGCCAAGAAGGTCTTCGCCTCCGAGTTCAGCATCGGCGACGTCAGCTTCAAGATCACGATCGTGTACTGGCTGGTGTTCGCGGCCATCGCGACGTGGATCCTGCTGCGCACCAAGTTCGGCAACTGGATCTTCGCGGTGGGCGGCAGCCAGGACAGCGCCCGCGCTGTCGGTGTCCCGGTCAAGTTCACGAAGATCGCCCTGTTCATGGGCGTGGGCGCGGGTGCCTGGTTCGTGGGCATGCACCTGCTGTTCTCGTTCAACACGGTGCAGTCCGGCGAGGGCGTCGGCAACGAGTTCCTGTACATCATCGCGGCGGTGATCGGCGGCTGCCTGCTGACCGGCGGCTACGGCTCCGCGGTCGGCCCGGTCATCGGTGCCTTCATCTTCGGCATGGTCTCCCAGGGCATCGTGTACGCCAACTGGAACCCGGACTGGTTCAAGGCGTTCCTCGGCGTGATGCTCCTGGTCGCCGC
>NZ_JBSFDA010000272.1:0-8378 GCF_053593675.1 Streptomyces sp. NPDC002156
CAGCCCGTCCGGCGTTTGAGGACGAGGCCGTTCAGGCCGAAAGGGGGGTCTGGGGGCGCAGCCCCCAGGGGATGGGACGGGTAGGGGCGGCGGGGGCGAAAACCTCACCGACCAGCCAACATCACCGCCCGATCGAACGCCTGCAAAAACCCATTCACCGTCACCCGATCCCGCACAGCCACCCGCAACCACTCCTCCCCCAGCCCAGGAAACGTGTCCCCCCGCCGCACCGCATACCCCAACCCCCGCAAATGCCCCCGCACCACATCCGCCCGAGGCACTCGCACCAGCACGAACGACCCCTCCGCCGGCCCCACCACCCGCACCCCGTCCGACCCGAACTCGGCCAGCCCGGCAACAAGATGAGCCCGGTCGGCGGCGATCCGCCGAGCCGCCGCCTCCGCCTCCGCCAGCGCCGGCCCGGACACGCACGCCTCCGCCGCAGCCAACGCCGGCGCGGACACCGGCCACAACGGCTGCGCCCGCTCCAGCTCGACCACCGTCGACGGCGCCGCCAGCACGTACCCGATCCGCAGCCCCGCCAGCCCCCACGTCTTCGTCAGACTCCGCAGCACCACAAGCCCGGGCACATCTGTACGCCCGGCCAGTGCCTCCCGCTCACCCGGCACCGCGTCCATGAACGCCTCGTCGACCACCAACGTCCGCCCAGGACGGGCAAGTTGGGCAACGACACCCGCCGGATGCAGCACCGACGTCGGATTCGTGGGATTGCCGATCACCACCAGGTCGGCCTCCTCGGGCACGAGCGCCACGTCCAGCCGGAAGTCGTCCTCGGCCCGCAGCAGCACCCGCTCCACCCGGTGCCCAGCGTTCCGCAGCGCCGCCTCCGGCTCCGTGAACTGCGGATGCACGACCACCGGCCGGCGTACCTCCAGCGCCCGCGCCAGCAGCACGAAGGCCTCCGCGGCCCCGGCGGTGAGCAGCACCCGCTCCACCGGGACCCCGTGCCGGGCCGCCACCGCCGCCCGCGCGGCCCGCCCGTCGGGATACGCGGCGAGCCCGTCCAGCGACCCGGCGATGTGCTCGCGCAGCCAGGCCGGGGGAGTACCGGCCCGGACGTTCACGGCGAGGTCGACCAACTTGGCGCCGTCGTCACGGACTTCGGCGTCCCCGTGGTGCCGCAGATCGTGCGTGCCGGCGCCTGTGCCGGTATCGGTGTCTCTGTCAGTGCGCATGAGAGTGCGAGTGCCCGTGTGAGTGCTGCCCATGAAGGTGACCGTCGTGATGGCCGTCGTCGTCCGGATGGAAGTGCGGCTGCTGAGGCATCCCGACCTTGTCCTCGAAACCGGGCAGCGCGATCCGGTACACGCACGAGTCGCAGTTCATCCGCAGATCGCCCTGCACGGCCTCCCGGTACCGCTCCATCACCAGATCGAGCAACTCCGGCTCCGGACCGATGACTTCGGCGGACCGCACGTCGATCTCCGGATGTGCGGCGGCCCAGCCCTCGGTCTGCTGACGCACCCGGTCCGGCAGGATCCCGGTGAACAGGAAGTAGGGCAGGACAACGATCCGCCGCGCACCCAGCTTCACACACCGGTCGAGCCCCGACGGCACGTCCGGCGCCGCCAGCGACACGAACGCCGTCTCCACACCGGCGTACCCGCGCCCCTCCCAGAGCAGCCGCGCCGCCTTGAGCACCTCGGCGTTGGCGTCCGGGTCGGTGGAGCCGCGCCCCACCAGCAGCACGGTCACGTCGGCCCGGTCGGCGGGCGTACGCGCCCCGACGCCCCCCAGGGCCTCCTCCAGACGTCGCTCCAGAACCGCCAGCAGCGCCGGGTGCGGGCCCAGCGGACGCCCGTACGTGTACGAGATCCCCGGGTGCCGTTCCTTCTCGCGGGACAGCGCCGCCGGGATGTCCCCCTTGGCGTGCCCGGCGGACACCAGCATCAGCGGAACGGCGGCGAACCTCCGTACCCCTCGCTCCACCAGCTCGGTCACGGCGTCGCCCAGCGGCGGCGGCGACAGCTCGATGAAGCCGCCCGCGACGGGCAGTTCGGGATTGCGGCGCCCCAACTCCCGTACGAAGTCACGGAAGGCCTCGGCTCCGGCCTCGTCCCGGGTGCCGTGGCCGGCGATGAGCAGGGCGGGCGGCGGGGTGGTCACGATTTCTCCTCGAACGGTGAAGCGGACTGTCCAGTGGACTGTGCAGCGGCCTGTGAAGTGGGGTGAAACGTATGAAACGTATGGGTGTTGAGAAGTGGGCCGGGCAGCCGCGCGGCACGGATGATCATCGCACCGTCTCCTGCCAGCGATAACCCCGAGGCGTCACCATACGGCCCGCGATGTTCCTGGTCGCGGTGTTGCCGACGGTCACGACCGTCATCATGTCGACCGTCGCCGGGTCGAGGCCGGCCAGCGTCGTGACGCGGCTGGACTCGTCGGGTCGTGACGCGTTCCGTACGACACCCACGGGCGTCGTCGGCTCCCGGTGCGCGCCGAGGACGGCGAGCGCCTTGGGCAGCTGCCAGTCACGGCCCCGGCTGCGCGGGTTGTAGAACGTCACGACGATGTCCGCCTCGGCCGCCGCCCGCACCCGCCGCTCGATGACCTCCCAGGGCGTGTGCAGGTCGGAGAGGCTGATGGAGACATGGTCGTGGCCGAGCGGGGCCCCGAGGATCGCCCCGGCGGCGAGGGCCGCCGTGACGCCCGGCACCCCGACCACGTCGATGTCGTCGGACGCCTCGGCGAGCGCGGGCGACGCCATCGCGTACACGCCCGCGTCCCCGCTGCCGATCAGCGCGACCGCCTGCCCCTTCCGGGCCTCGGCCACCGCCGTCCGCGCCCGCTCCTCCTCGGCCCCGAGCCCCGACTCCAGGATCCGGGTTCCGGGCCGCAGCAGATCGCGGATCTGGTCGACGTATTGATCGAGCCCCACGAGCACGGACGCCCGCCGCAACTCCGCCTCGGCACGCGGGGTCAGCAGATCCCGCGCCCCCGGCCCGAGCCCGACGACCGCGAGCCGCCCGCGCCCGGGCCGCCGTACGACGGCACAGGTCGCCATGGCCGGCGCCCCGTCCGCACGCTCCGACTTCCGCTTGGGCACGAGGAGTTCGCCCCCGCCGACGAGTGCCGCAGCTTCCGCCACGGACGGTGTACCGACGGCGGCGAGTGGCGCGGCGGACGGGTTCGGCACGTCGATCCCGGCCAACTCGTCGGCGGAGTACGTCAGTACAGGCACCCCGAGCCGCTCGGCGGCCCCGACGATCCCCGGCTCGCCCGCCTTCGCGTCGACGGTGGCCAGCGCGGCGACGGAGGCCACGGAGAGCCCAGCGTCCGCCAACGCGCCCTGCACCAGCCCGAACACCTCGTCGACCGGGGCCCCCTTCGAGGCACCCACACCGACGACAAGCGACGGCGGCCGGAGCACGACCTCGGACCCGGCAGGCTCAACGGCCCTGTCCGTAACCCGGATCGTCGGCCCATCACCAGGCACCCCACTCCCGACATTCGGCGGCAGCGCGGGCAGCGGCCAGCTCAACTCCAGCTCCAGCGCGACGGGTTCACCGTCGAGCAGCGCCCGCGAGACCCCCGCGACATCCCCCTCGACGGGCATCCCGAGCGTGTCGAGCCCCGGCACCCCCACGACGTCCGTCGCGGTGGTCACCACCGGCTCCGCACCCAGCAACTTCCCCACCGCGAGGGCGAGTTCATTGGCCCCGCCGCCATGACCGCCGACCAGCGAGACCGCGAACCGCCCGCCTTCGTCGACGCACACCACACCGGGGTCGGACGCCTTGTCGGACAGCAGTGGCGCGACCAGCCGTACGACCGCTCCCGTGGCCAGGAAGCACACGAGCTGCTCGCACTCTCCGAACGCGCGCCGGACGGCGTCGGCGACCGGCCCCTCGTACACACGCGTACGGTCGGGCCAGGCGGCGGCGAGCCGATCACGCGCCGCCGCGCCCGCCGCCGTCGCGGAAATCAGGCCGATCACAGGGCAACTCCTTGTTCGTCCATGTGTGTTGCGGGGCGGGTGCCCCAGAGCAGGAAAACGGGATTGGTCGCCGCGAGGCGGGTCACCCCACCCGGCAGGGGCGCCAGCCGGGACGACTGGAGCAGGACGCCGTCGCAGTCGAGCCCGGCCCTGGTGAGGGCCTCGCGTACCGCCGGTACCCGGTCGAGGGCGGCCAGCGCGACGACCACCGTCCGCCGGGCCCGCAGCGCGCACGCGGTGACGATGGCGGGCAGCTCGCGCCCGCCCCCGCCGATGAACACGGCGTCGGGATCGGAGAGTTCGTGGGCGGGCGCGGGCAGGTCATCAGGCGCGACCCCCTCCACCACCCGCACATCGACACCGTGCGCGGCGGCGTTGGCCCGCACCCGCTCCGCGCCGTCCGGCGTCTTCTCGACGGCGACGACGGCGGCCCCGAGCCGCGCGCACTCCACGGCCACCGACCCCGAGCCCGCACCGATGTCCCAGACCAGATCGCCGAGACGCGGCCCGAGCCGGGCCAGCGCCAGGGCCCGTACCTCGAACTTGGTGATCATCGAGTCCCGGTGGGCGAACTCGCCCTCGTCCAGGGCCCATTGACCGGGACCGACGGCCTCCCCGGCGACCGTGACACGCACCGGAGCGAGGACACGGGCCTCATCGAGACACAACACCACACTCACCGCGTCGCCCCAGTCCCGCGCCGCCGCCTCGGCGGGCGTGACCCGCTCGACGCGTTCGAGGACGGGGTCGCCCAGAGCGGAGGCGACGACCAGGACGCGCCCGTCCGGACCGTCGGCCAAGGCCGCGCCCAGCTCGGCGGGCCCGGCGCCGGGCCCGGTCAGTACGGCCACCTTGGGCCGCGCCCGGCACACGTTGACCGCCGTACGCAGCGCCCGCCCATGCGCGCTGACGACCACCGCGTCGTCCCAGGTCAGCCCCGTCCGGGCGAACGCAGCCGCGACGGAGGACACCCCCGGCCGGACATCGAGCCGCCCGGCCCCGAACCGCTCGGCCAGCGCCCGCACGATCCCGAAGAACCCGGGATCACCGGAGGCGAGCACGACAACGGCCCGCTCCTTCCCGACGTACTCCTCGATGATGTCGAGGGCAGGGGCCAGCGCACCGAGGACGACCTGTTCCGCGCCCTCGGGCACCGGGGCCGCCGCCAGATGCCGTCGGGCGCCCACGACCAGGGCGGCCCCGGCAACGGCGGCCGTGGCCTCCGGCAGCAGCGGCGCCGCCGTCCCCGTACCGATGACGGTGATCACGTACTCGCCCCTCGCTCGCGCAGCGCCCGGCGGGCGGCAGGGTCGGCCTTGCGGAACCCGTGGAAGTGGCCGGGGTGGTAGAGGTGCGAGCGGGTGCCGCTGGCGTCGAGGGCCGGGCCGATCAGGAACAAGGTGTGCTTCCACAGCTTGTGCTCCTTGACCGTCTCCTCCAGCGTCTCGATCGTGCACCGCACGACCAGCTCCTCGGGCCAGGTCGCCTGGTAGGCGATGACGACCGCCGTCGTGGACGGATAGCCGCCTTCCAGCAGCTCCCGCACCAGCTGCCCACTGCGCGCGGCGGAGAGAAAGATCGCCATCGTCGTCCCGTGCCGGGCGAACTCCCGCACCTCTTCCCCCGGCGGCATCGGCGTCTTGCCGCCGCCCAGCCGGGTGAGGATCACGGACTGCGCGACCTCGGGAATGGTCAGCTCGCGCTGGGCGAGGGCGGCGACCGCGGAGAAGGAGGAGACACCGGGCACGATCTCGGTCTCGATGCCGATCTCGGCACAGCGGTCGACCTGCTCCTGGGTACCGCCCCAGAGCGCGGGATCGCCGGAGTGAATACGGGCCACGCGCAGACCCTCGCGCACGGCACGCTCGTACACGGCGACGACGTCTTCGAGTGACATCGTCGCCGAGTCGAGGATCTCCGCCCCCGCGCGCGCGTGTTCGAGCACGGCCTCCTGTACGAGGCTGGCCGCCCAGATCACGACATCCGCGTCGGCGATGGCGCGGGCGGCGCGGAAGGTCAGCAGATCGGCGGCGCCGGGGCCGGCACCGACGAACGTCACCTTGCCGGTGGGAGCGCCAGTGGGAACGTCGGCCGTGGGAGCCATGGGGCGGGATCCTCTCGTACGGAACATGCTGCTGGACTTGCTGGACTTGCTGGACTTGCGGGCGTTCGGGGAGTTCAGGGGAGTTGGACGTGCGCGAAGGCGGGTTGATCGGATAGCAAGAGCACATGGCGGTCTTCGTCGCGCTCGGCGCGTTCCTGATGACGCTGGCCGGCGGCTGGACGGCACTGCGTGTGACCGACCGCCGCCATCTCGTCCTGGGCCTGGCCGGCGGCCTGATGCTGGGCGTGGTCGGCCTCGATCTGCTGCCGGAGGCACTGGACGCGGCGGGCGAGGAGGTGTTCGGCGTACCGGCCGCGCTGCTGCTGTTCGTCGCCGGCTTTCTGCTGGCCCATCTGGTGGAACGTCTGCTGGCGGTACGACAGGCGGCGCACGGCGCGAGTACGGGAATCGGGGAGAACGGTGGCCGGACGCCTCAGGTCGGTCTGACGGCCGCCGCGGCCATGGTCGGCCACAGTGCGATGGACGGCGTCGCGATCGGCGCCGCCTTCCAGGTGGGCGGCGGGATGGGCCTCGCGGTCGCGCTCGCCGTGATCGCCCATGACTTCGCCGACGGCTTCAACACGTACACGATCACGAGCCTGTACGGGAACGCCCGCCGCAAGGCCCTGGCCATGCTGTTCGCCGACGCGGTGGCACCGGTGGCGGGCGCGGCCTCGACGCTTCTCTTCACGATCCCCGAACAGGCGCTGGGCTGCTATCTCGGCCTCTTCGGCGGCGTCCTGCTCTATCTCGCCGCCGCCGAGATCCTCCCCGAGGCCCACCACGAACACCCCGCGCACTCGACGGTGCTGTGCACGGTCGCGGGCGTGGTGTTCATCTGGCTCGTTGTGGGCGTATCGGGCTGAGATGATCACAACTTGCCGCCCCGCCCGCCGTCACGTCGCGCGGGCGCGATGAGCGTGGAGAGATAGGGGAGGGGCTCATCACCGAGTTCACCGGCGGGCCGGATGGACTCGTCCGCCAGCCCGAGAGCCGACCCCCACACCGCGTCGTCGATCCGCCCGCTCTCCCGCAGGGCCTCGGCGACCTCCTGGGCCTGCCGCCCGAACTTGTACGCCACGACCGTGCCGGGCCCGGCGAGGGCGTCCTTGAGCGTGGCAGCCCCGGCGGTGACGGGCACGAGGGTGAGAGGCTCGGTGCCTTCGGTGAGCACGGCACCGGACCGCGCCGCCAGATCCTGCATGGCGGTGATACCGGGAACGGTCTCGATGACGACGCCGGCCACCAGCTCCCCGATCGTCTGGGCGAGATAGGTGAACGTCGAGTACACGTTGGGATCGCCGATGGTCGCGAACGCGACGACGGAGTGAGCCCCGAGCAACTCGGCGACCCGAGCACCGGCGGCATCCCAGGCGGCCTCGCGCCGCGCCCGGTCGGACCGCTCGTTGAGCGCGAAGACGACCCGGACGACCTTCTCCACGGGCACGTAGTGCAGCACGGTGGCCTCGGCACGCCCCCGCTCGCCGCTGTCCATGACAGGTACGACGACCACATCGGCGGCACGCAGCGCGTTGACGCCCTTCACGGTCACCAGCTCGGGATCACCGGGCCCGACCCCCACACCGACAAGCCTGCTGCCACTTTCGCTGCTCATGACGTACGGCACCTCTCCACGAACCGACGGGCGACACCGGGCTCCGACGCCCAGTGCGTGTGCAGATAGCTGGCGTGCACACCTCGCTGTACAAATCCCTCGACCCGCCGGGTAGGGGCGACCACGCCCCAAGCGGGCTCGGCCCCCGCCCCGGGCTCGACGACGGTCCGATGGAACTCGTGCCCCCGCATCCGGGTCCCGGCAACGGCAAGGGCACTGTCACTGACGGCCACGGCATCGCGATACCCGAGGGTGAGCCGCTCGCTCATCCGCGCGGTCGCATCGAGCACCCCGCACATCGGCAGCCCGTCCAACTCCCGGCACAGATACAGCAACCCGGCACACTCGGCGGCAACGGGCGCACCACTCTCCGCGAGCGCAGCGACGGACTTGCGGAGCGTCTCATTGGCGGACAACTCGCCGCCGTACACCTCGGGAAACCCACCCCCGACAACCAACCCACGTGTCCCATCGGGCAGTTCCTCATCCCGAAGCGGATCGAACACAACAACCTCGGCCCCGGCGGCCCGCAACAACTCGGCCTGCTCGGCATAGGAGAAGGTAAAGGCGGCACCGCCGGCAAGAGCGACGACCGGCGGTGTTTTTAGCCCGTCCGGCGTTTGAGGACGAGGCCGTTCAGGCCGAAGCGGGGGTCTGGGGGCGGCAGCCCCCAGGGATGGGACGGGTAGGGGCGGCGGGGG
>NZ_JBSFDA010000273.1:0-8365 GCF_053593675.1 Streptomyces sp. NPDC002156
TTTAAATACCCTTTTATACAAACCCACTTCCCAACCCCCCCGCTTTCCCTATCTGTGGTGGAGGTGCGGCGGGTGGGTGGGAAAGGAACTTGGCCTGAACGGCCTCGTCCTCAAACGCCGGACGGGCTGAAAGGGCCGTGCGGCAGTACCACCGCTCGGCCGTTGATGTCACCGGCGTGCAGGCGCTCGTACGCCTCGGGTGCCTGCTCCAGGGTGAAGGTCTCGACGTGGGAGGACACGAGGCCCTGGCGCGCCAGTTCGAGGACCTCCATGAGTTCCGTCCGGCTGCCCCAGTACGGGAAGCAGGCCGACACCTCGAACGGCAGCCCGCCCCCGAAGCCGACGGCCAGTGTGCCCCCGCCTAGGCCGACGACGGTGACATCGCCCTCCACCGCCACCGACGCGGCGGCCACGGCCAGGGTCGCCTCGGCCCCGACGAAGTCCAGGACGACCTCCGCGCCCGTACCGCCGGTGAGTTCGCGGATCCGCGCGGCCGCCGCGTCGTCGGAGAGCAGCGTCTCGTGCGCGCCGACGGTCCTCGCCAGCTCCAGCTTCTCCTTGCTCACGTCGAGGGCGACCACCCGGGCAGGGGTCAGCGCCCGGAGCAGCTGCACGGCGAGGTGACCCAGGCCGCCGACGCCGATCACCACCGCCGTGCTGCCGGGCAGCAGCTTCGGCAGCGACCTGCTGATCGCGTGATACGGGGTCAGCCCGGCGTCGGTGAGGGGCGCCGCCTGCACGGGGTCGACTCCGTGCAGCGGCACCAGATGGCGGGGCGAGTCCACCAGCATGTACTCCGCCAGGGCGCCGGGGGAGCCCAGCCCCGGCGGCAGGATGCCGAGCCCGGCGGCGTGCGGACAGCAGTTCTCCTTGCCCTCGGCGCACTTGTGGCAACGCCCGCAGCCCCACGGGCCGTACACCGCCACCGCCGCGCCCTCCGCCAAACCGCCGACACCGGCGCCCACCGCAGCCACGGTCCCGACACCCTCGTGACCGAGTGTCATCGGCAGCGCGTACGGGAACTGGTCCTCGGGCCAGCCCATCACGGCCAGATCGGAGTGACAGAGCCCCGCGGCCGTCACCTTCAACAGCACCTGGCCCGGGCCGGGTTCGGGCACCGGTACCTCCACGACCTCGGGGGCGTGCCCAACCTTCCGGTACTGAACAGCCTTCATCGTCAGACCTCCTTGCTCGTAGTGATATCCGGCCGAGGCCCCGGCCGGCGGCGTAGCACGGCGGGCAGGGCGATCCGGCCACCCGTGAGGACCAGTGCCACGATGAGGACCGAGCCGGTGAACAGGCTCGTGGCCCACTGCGCGCTGGTGGCGAGCCCGAGTCCCGTGATGCCCGTGCCGAGCAGGAGGACCGCGAGGACCGTGCCCCAGGCGTTGAAGCGGCCCGCCCGCAACTGGGTCGCCCCGACGAACGCGGCGGCGTACGCAGACAGCAGGTACGGGGTGCCCGCGGTCGGCGATCCGGAGCCGACCGACGACGCGAAGACGACGCCGGCGAAACCGGAGAGCAGCGCGGAGGCCACCAGGGTCAGAAAGCGCAGCCGGTCGGTGCGCACCCCCTGCAGCCGGGCCGCGTCGGCGTTGAAGCCGGTCGCGTACAACCGGCGCCCGGTGGCGGTGTGTTCCAGCAGGAACCAGATGGCGAGGGCGGCGAGCAGCAGATACAGCACCGGCAGGGTGATGCCGCCCGCGTCCAGCTGGGCGATGCTCGCGAACGGCTCGGCGAGCAGTTGCACACCGGTGATCGAGCTGTCGTTGGTCACCATGGTGATCAGGGACTGGATCAGCGCACCGGTGGCCAGGGTGGCGATGAACGAGTCGACGCGCAGGATCACCACCACGATGCCGTTGACGACTCCGATCAGCAGCGCGGCGGTCATCGCCAGGGCGATGGCCGCGCCGGGCCCGAGTCCGGCGGAGACCATGAAGTAGGCGGTCAGCACGCTGGTGAGCGACATGGTGAAGGCGATCGAGAGATCGAAGACCCGTGCGGCCAGCGGTGGTACGACGCTGAGTGCCACCAGGCCCGCCACGGCGTTGCCGTTCAGCACCTGCTTGACGGTGATGGTGGTCGGGAACGTGTCCGGCGCCCACACGGAGAAGAGCACGACGATGACCAGCCACACGTACACGGCGCCGATGTTCCGGAACGACAGGGCCGCTGCCGCCCGTCGGACCGGAGTCCCCGGGGCGGACACCGCGGATCTCTCGGGTGCGGACGGCGGGAGCTCCGCCGTCCGGGTCGGGATGGACGTCATGTGGCTCGGTTCCTTCCAGGGCTCATGTCACTCGGTTCCTTCCATGGCGTGCACGAGCGCGGACTCGGTGATGTCCCGGCCGCTGATCTCCCGTGCGATCCGGCCGTCCCGCACCACCAGGACGCGGGTGCACAGCGCGAGCAGGTCCTGTGTGTCGGTGGAGGACACGATGACGCCCATGCCCTCGTCGGCCTGACGCTCGATCAGGTCGTACAGCTGAAGGCGGGTGGCGATGTCCACGCCCGCCGTGGGTTCGCACAGCGTCAGCACCGGCGGGCGCTGGGCGAGACAGCGCGCCATGACGACCTTCTGCTGGTTGCCGCCGCTGAGTGTGGTGATCCGGGCCCCGCGTCCGGCCGTACGCACGCCGACCCGTCGGATCCAGTCCTCCGCGAGGGCGGACTCGCGGCGTCGGCGCAGCCGTCCGGAACGGGCCCGCAGCCGGGCCAGGAGCGGCAGGGTGAGGTTCTCGCCGACCGAGAAGTCGCCGATCACTCCCTCGCCCGCCCGGTCCGCCGGGACCAGGGGAAGTCCGAGGTCGTTGGCGTCACGAGCTCGGGTCCACCGCTGCGAGCGGTCCGGCAGCCGCAGCCTGCCGCTCACCCGTCCGGCATGGGCCCCGCACACCGCGTACGGCACGATCTCGTGACCGGAGCCGACCAGCCCGGTGATGCCCAGGCGCTCGCCCCTGGCCAGGTCGAAGCCGACTCCCCGCAGCGGCCCGGCCCACAGGTCGCGGACCTCCAGCACGGGGTCGGTACGACCGGAAGCGGGCGCTGGACGGTGGTCGGTCTCCATCTCCTCGCCCGCCATCAGCTCCGCCAGCGAGCGCGGCGTGAGTTCGGCGACCGGGCGGGTGGCGATCCGGCGTCCGCCGCGGATCACGGTGACCCGGTCGGCGAGCGCGAAGATCTCGTCCATCCGGTGCGAGACGTACAGGACGGCGGCGCCGGCGTCACGGACCTCCCGCACGATGTCGAACAGGCGGGCCACCTCGCCGGGCGGCAGCACGGCCGTCGGCTCGTCGAGCACCAGGACACCGCGGCGGCCCTCCCAGCCCTGGAGTGCGGCGGCGATGGCCACCACCGTGCGCTGGACCGGGGTCGCCGTCGCCAGGGGTCGGCGTACGTCGATACCGAGGCCGAACCGCTCGACGAGAGCGCTCGTGCGCCGCTCCATCTCCGGCCAGCGGATGTTGCCGAAGGCAGTACGGGCGAAGCCATGACTGAGCGCGAGGTTGTCGATGGCGCTCAACTCGCCCACCAGCCCCAGCTCCTGGTGGACGAAGCGGAGCCGGTCATGGCGGGAGGCCGTGACCTGGCCGAGGTCGAAGGACTCGCCGTCGAGTTCGGCCACCGCACCCGGCTCCGCGTGGTGGTAGCCGGCGAGGATCTTGATGAGAGTGGACTTGCCGGAGCCGTTGGGCCCGATCAGGGCGTGGATCTCACCGGGCGCCACTTCCAGGTCGACGTCCTCCAGGGCCTGGGTGCCGCCGAATCTCTTCGACAGGGCGGCCACCCGCAGCACCGGGCCGGTCAACTCAGTCCCCACAGCGCCTTGAACTGCGCCTCGTAGTCCTCGACGATCGGGAAGTCGCCGTCGGCCGAGGGCAGGTTGTCCTTGGTGACGAGCATGTTGGGCAGTGCTGCCTGCTGGTCCACGTCCATGGGCCGGCCGGTGAAGTGCCGGGCCAGCGCGTCGGCCTGGAGCCAGGCCGTCTCGTGCGAGTTCAGCGCCATCGCGCCGTCGGTGAGACCGCTCTGGATGTACTGGTAGTTCTGCGCGTCACCGACGTTGACGACGATGTGCCTGCCGGTGACGCCGGCGGTCTTCAGCGCGGCCGGCACACCCACGTTGAGCAGGCCCAGGGAGAACACGACATGGGTCACCTTCGGATGC
The DNA here is from genome assembly GCF_053593675.1 of Streptomyces sp. NPDC002156. Lineage (NCBI taxonomy): Bacteria > Bacillati > Actinomycetota > Actinomycetes > Kitasatosporales > Streptomycetaceae > Streptomyces > Streptomyces sp. NPDC002156. Next base: position 4,172 of record NZ_JBSFDA010000273.1, read on the forward strand.
GACCGGAGGTACGACACCACACGGTCCGGCATGTCCTTGCCCACCGAGGTGATCGGCACGTCGACGTTGTCCAGCGCGCAACCGTCGCACCACTCCTTGTACTTGGCGGCGAAGGAGTCCTTGACGGGCTTGAGGATCGTGTAGGCCGGAAGGTCGAAGTAGACGGTGTTCGCTTTTGCGTCGCTGTTCGACACCACCCATGAAGCGAGCATCTCGCCCTGGACGCCCACGTCGTCCGGCCCGTTCTTCAACAGGGAGATGCCGTCGCCCAGCACGTCGTCGGCGTTCGACTGGAGGACGGGGATGCCGGCGGCCTTGAGCTGGGCCAGCTGCTTGGCGTAGACGGCACGCGGGAAGCCCGAGGCGATGACGGCGTCCGGCTTGTCGCGCAGGGCCTGCTCGTAGGCGGCCTGGACGGACTCCGGGGTGCCCTGGGTGGCGATCTGCTTCACCTGCCAGCCGAGTTCCCCGGCGGCCTCGGTGAAGAAGTCGGCGAGATCCTTGCAGGACTGCACGCCGCAGAGGATGAAGTCGATCTTCTTGCCCTTGGGGATCGCCTTGCCGACGGGCTGGGTCACGGAGATCGTGGCCGGGCGTTCGGAGTACTTCGCCAGGGCCGCGCGGGCCGCCGTCAGGCCGGGGGAGCCGGGCGCCGCCGCCTGCGCGGAGTCGGCGGCCGGAGTGGTGCCGCTGCCGCACGCCGCCAGGGCGAGCAGGGAGGCGGCGGGGACGATCGCGGTGAGGGCGCGGCGGACCGCGCGACGGGGTCTGGAACTCATCGTTGAGTACTCCCGAGGTGTGACGCCTGCGCTGCCGTGCCCCGCGTCGCTTCCGCGTGGTGTGCGCGTCCGCGGCGGTCGGCTTCGGTCAGGCGGATTGATTCCGTGGTGCCCCGGGCGGGAACGCCGCCGCGGTGCCGGGCCGGGACGGACAGAGATCGTCCCAGGACGAGAAACTTATGAGGCACTACAGCCTCAAGTGGGTCGGAGTGTGACATGCCCCAGCGGGCTTGGGGAGAGGGTCGCCGCAAGAAGTTCCAGGTTTCGGGTGTAATCCCTCGGTGACCTCGGGAAGTCTGGGGCTTCATGAGCGGAACGAGTATTGCTCCCGGCTGCGACTGGTAACTACACTCACTCTAAAGTTTCTGCCGGAGGAGAGATGATGGACGAAACATCGGAGCCGGCCACAGCGCGGTGCCCCGGGCCCAGCGTCCAGGACTACCTCGACCAGGACAGCCGCCCCGTTCCCCCCGCCCTGAGGTACGAGCGGAACGACCACCTCGGCAGCGAGGACATAGACCACGCCCGCTTCACGTCCCGCGAGTGGGCCGAGCGCGAGATGCGGCAGGTCTGGCGGCGCGTCTGGCAGTTCGCCTGCCTGGAGAGCGAGATCCCCGAGGTCGGCGACCACGAGGTCTACGAGATCGGCGACGACTCCCTGATCGTCGTCCGCACGGCCCCCGACGAGATCCGTGCCTACGTCAACGTCTGCCTGCACCGAGGCCGCAAACTGCGCACGAGCGGCGGCAACGTCGGCGAGTTCCGCTGCTCCTTCCACGGCTTCGCCTGGAACCTCGACGGCACGATGCAGACCCCGCCCTGCGCCTGGGACTTCCCGCACGTCACCCCGGAGAAGTTCGCCCTTCCCGAGGCGCAGGTGGCCACCTGGCGCGGCTTCGTCTTCATCAACATGGACCCGTACGCCGAGTCCTTCGACACCTACCGCGGCACCTTCGACGACTACTACATCTGGCCGCTGGAGAACCGCTACAAGTCGCTGCACATCGCCAAGGTGCTGCCCTGCAACTGGAAGGTCGCGCAGGACGCGTTCATCGAGTCCTTCCATGTGATCGCCACCCACCCGCAGATGCTGCCGTGGCTCGCCGACGCCAACTCGCAGTACGACGTCATGGCGGACCAGCCGAACTGGAACCGGATGATCAACATCCAGGGCGCGCCCAGCCCCCACGTGGCGGACTCCGTCACGGAGGAGGACGTCCTGGAGACCTTCTACGACTCGCGCGCGTTCTACGCCGCCGCCCAGGGCCGTGACCTGGTGATGCAGGAGGGCGACGAAATGCCGGCGATCCCGCCCGGCGGCACCGCCCGTCAGGTCCTCGCCGAGCGGATGCGGGCGCAGTTGGCGGCCACCTCGACGCAGGACTTCTCGAAGACTCCGGACACCGAACTGCTGGATGCCATCAACTACTTGCTGTTCCCCAACTTCAACCCCTGGGGCGGCGCCAAGTCCAACATCATCTACCGGTTCCGGCCCAACGGACTGGACCCCGACTCCTGCACCGCCGAGATCATCTTCATGTCGTCCCCGAAGCAGCCCGGCGAGTTCCCGCCCCCGGCGAAGATCCGCTGGGTGCCGGAGGACATGCTCTTCGCGGACATCCCCGAACTCGGTGTGCTCGGGCCCGTCTTCGACCAGGACTGCGAGAACCTGCCGTACGTCCAGCAGGGGCTGAAGGCGATGCGCAAGCCGGGCATCACCCTGGCCAACTACCAGGAGAGCCGCATCCGCCACTTCAACCGGACGCTCGACCAGTGGATGGACAAGTGACCCACCGGGTGGCGGTCGGCCCGCTGGGCGTCGAGCTCGAAGTCCTCGACGGGGAGGACCTGTTCACCGCCGCGCAGCGGCTCGGCTACCGCTGGCCCACCGTCTGCGGCGGCAAGGGCACCTGCCGTACCTGCTTCGTCCAGGTCGAGGAGGGCGCGGAGAACTGTTCCCCGGTGGGCCCGCTGGAACGCGAGGGCATCGAGGCCCTGCGCAGACCGGTGGACGGTCGGACCCGGCTCGCCTGCCGGCTCCGGGTCGAGGGCCCGGTGAGCGTGACCAAGCGCGGCGTACGCCGCCGAGTGCAGGAGTGAGACCCCATGTCCAAGCAAGTGACCCACCCCCTGACCGGGCATGTGTACCGGCTCACCGAGGACGGACTGGTCGAGGTGACCGACCCCAGGACCGGGGCGCAGGGCGTCTTCGACTTCCAGGCCCGCTGGCAGTCGGGCGAACTGCGCCACGCCGACCTCCAGATGGCCGGCTGGGTCGGACGCCTCGCCCAACGCCGTACGACCCCGCAGCCGGAGCAGTGAACCCGTGACGCCCCGAACCACCCGGGTGGTCTGTCTGGTGCGCCGGCCCGACGGTGAACCGCTCCCCACCGACTTCGCCGTCGAGGAGCGCCCCCTGCCGCCCCTGGGGGAGGGGCAACTGCTCGTGCGCAACATCTACATGAGCGTCGACCCGTCCATGCGCGGGCGCCTGGAGAGCACCGAGAAGCACTACACGCACAACTTCACCCCCGGATCGCCGCTCGACGGCCGTGCCCTCGGCGTCGTGGAGGAGAGCCGCTGTGCCTCGGTGCCGCCGGGCACGTACGTACGCCACCAGCTCGGCTGGCGGGAGCGGGCCGTGCTGGACGCGGCGGACACCGACGGCGCGGGTCGCATCGACCCCCGACTCGCCCCGCTGCCCACCTGGTTGGGACTGCTCGGCCAGACCGGGTTCACCGCGTACGTCGGCCTGACCCGCGTCGCCGAACTCCGCCCCGGCGACACCGTCTTCGTATCGGCTGCCGCCGGCGCCGTCGGCACCGCAGCCGGCCAGTTCGCGCGCATGCTCGGTGCGGACCGCGTCGTCGGGACCGCCGGAGGGCCGGACAAGTGCGCCCTGCTGGTGAAGGAGTTCGGCTACGACGCCGCCGCGGACTACCGTGCCGAGCCGGTGCGCGACGCGCTGGCCCGGCTGGCACCCGACGGCATCGACGTCTACTTCGACAACGTCGGCGGTGAGCAACTCGTCGCCGCACTGCACGCGTTGCGCACCGGCGGGCGGGTCGCCCTGTGCGGCATGATGTCGCAGTTCGGCGGCGACCGACGGTCCGCGGACATCAACCAGTTGATCCAGGCGGTCCTCAAGCGGCTGACGCTGCGCGGCTTCATCGTCCGCGACCACGACGACCTGCGGCCGGAGTTCGAACAGCGGGTCGCGGGCTGGCTCGCCGAGGGCCGGATCACCGCGCGCGAGACGGTCGTGGACGGTCTGGAGAACGCCGCGGGGGCGCTGCTGTCCCTGCTCGACGGAGGCAACGTCGGCAAGATGCTGGTGCGGCTGGGTGACTGAAGCCGACCGTACTCAGAAGCAGCGGCTCGGGCGGCGGTTCGTGTTTGATCGGATAGCGCCGTC
>NZ_JBSFDA010000274.1:0-8322 GCF_053593675.1 Streptomyces sp. NPDC002156
GCTCGGCGACGGCCGCCCGCAGCGCGTCCCGGTGGGCGCCGGCCCACTCCGCCGGGTCGGTGACGGGCGGGGTGCGCAGGGTCGGCGGCCGGCCGGGGAGCAGTTCGATGCCCGGAAGTGCCGCCGGGGGAGCGGGAGTCGATGCCGAAGGTGTGGATGAGAGTGCCATGGTTGTCGTTCCTTTCGGTGCGGCCGTCGTCAGGCGGTGGCGGCCGGCGATTCGAGCAGCTCGGCCAGGTCCGCGAGGACCGGGTGGCGGATGACGTCCTTGAGGGTGATCGCCCGGTCCAGGGCGATCGCGAGCCGGACGGCCGACAGCGAGGTGCCGCCACGGTCGAAGAAGTGGTCCAGGCGGCCGATCCGGTCGACCGGAACCCCGAGCACATCGGCCCAGGCGGCGGCCAGCCGCCGCTCACCGGCCGTCTCCGGCCCCCGCACGCCCTCCTCGGCGGTGTCGAGTTCCTCGGCGAGCGCGGTGAGCGTCCTGCGGTCGGTCTTGCCGTTGGGGGTGAGCGGCAGCCGCTCCCGCCAGTGCACGGCCGCCGGAACCATGTACGCGGGCAGCGACTCGGCCAACCGCGCCTGTACGTCCACGAGTTCGGCGCCGGTGCAGAACGCCACCAGGCGCGCGCCCCGTACGACCACCACGGCACCGTCCCGGACGCCGGGCACCCGCAGCAGCGCGTTCTCGATCTCGCCGATCTCGATCCGGAAGCCCCGCAGCTTCACCTGGGTGTCCCGGCGGCCGAGGAACTCCAGCCTGCCGTCGGGCAGCCAGCGCCCGTGGTCACCGCTGCGGTAGAGCCGCTCCCCGGGCCGGAACGGGTCCAGCATGAAGGCGGCGGCGGTGCGCTCGGGGTCGTTGACGTACCCGCGCCCGACACACACCCCGGAGAACACGATCTCCCCGGGCGCCCCGAGGGGCACGGGCGAGAGGTGCTCGTCGACCACGTACACGCGGACGTTGCGCACGGGCCGCCCGAGCGGAACGCGGGGGCCGTCCGGCACCCGGTCCATCACCTCGTGGTTGGTGTCGTCCGAAGTCTCCGTCAGCCCATAGGCGTTGGCGACCTTGATGCCGGGCTGGGCGGCGAACCAGCGCTGCACCAGCTCCCGCTTCACCGCCTCCCCGGTCACCGACACACAGTGCAGATCGGGGAGTTCACGGGGCCGCTGCTCCAACTCGGCCAGCACGGCTTCGAGATACGACGGCACGATCTGGAGCACATTGACCCCGCCGTCCACGATCGTGTCCACGAACCGGGCCACGTCCAGGATCACGTCCTGTCCGACCAGCAGCGTCCGACCGCCGACGAGCAGCGCGGACACCAGCTGCCACAGCGAGATGTCGAAGCACTGGGGAGCGGTCTGCGCGACCGTCTGCCCCTCGCCGACCTCCAGGTCCTCCAGCTTGGCGAGGACGTGGTTGACGAAGCCCGCGTGCTCGCACATCGCGCCCTTGGGCTCCCCGGTCGACCCGGACGTGAAGTAGATGTAGGCCAGTTGGTCCGCGCCCACGCTCACCCCGAGGTCGTCGTCCGCGTGCCCCTCCGCCTCGATCTCGTCGACGTACAGCCTCGGTACGTCCGTCCCGGTCTCGTCGAGCGTGGTGGTGCTGCCGTGCTCGGTGACGACGAACGCGCACTCGGCGCGGGTGAGGGTGGCGGTGATGCGCCCGGCCGGGAAGTGCGGCTCGACCGGCAGATAGACACCGCCCGCCTTGAGCACCCCGAGTACGGCGGCCATCCAGTCGAGGTTGCGCTCGGTGACCACGGCGACGACACCCTCACGGGCCAGCCCACGGGCCAGCAGGGCCCGACCGACCTGGTTCGCCCGGGAGTTGAGCTGCCGGTAGGTCCACTCCGTGCCGCCCTGCACGGCCGCGACCGCGTCCGGGTGCTTCCGGACCCGCTCCTCGAACAGCTCGTGCACCCGGCGGTCCGGGAGTTCACGCTCCGGACCCGCCAACCCGTCCAGCTGGAAGGCGAGTTCGGCACCGGACAGCAGGCTCTGACCCTCGTGGTCGGCGTCCGGGTCGGCGGCCATCAGGGAGAGCGCGGTGAGGTGGTAGCCGGCGATCCGGGCCGCCGCCTCGGTGTCGAGGACATCGGTGCGGTGACGCAGCCGCAGGGTGCGCTCGCCGACGCTCAGGTACAACACGGCGCCGCCATCGGCGGGTTCGCCGCCGTGCGGGTCGAGGACGGTCTCGTACGGCGGCTCGTCCGCACCGCCCACCTCGTCGGCGAGGTCCGTCATCGCCAGCAGCTGCCGCCAGGAGCCGGGGCCGACCAGCATCCGGCGGGCCACGGGACGCTGCCCCTTCACCGCCACGTACCCGGTGGTGACCTCCCGCTCACCGGAGAGCGCGGCGAGCACCTTGGCGTGCGCGGCGAGCAGCGCCGACTCGAACGAGGCCGACCTCAACAGGCTGGCGTCGAGCGGGACCTCGTACTCGGCGTACACCGAGTGGGGCCCGTTCTGCGGGTTCTCGCCCGGGACCGGGCCGGATATCCAGCGTGGAATCGTGGTCATCGTTCTGCCCCCGTCGAAATCTCTGCGGTCCGGCCGGGCTGTGCGAGCCGGTCGGTCTGTGTCGTCAGTGCGGTGTGCGTGGTCCGCGCGGTCAGTGCGGGCCGGTTGGACCGTGCGGTGAGGACGATCTGGTCGCTGCGCAGCGGCACCGCCGGGTTTCCGCCCCAGCGGGCCAGGCACGGCACGTCCTCGCCCTTCATCAGGAAGGAGTCCGGGGCGAGTTGGGACCCGTCGCCCATCGACACCCCGTAGTGCACGAGTGCGGCGGTGCCGACCGTGACGCCCGCGCCGAGGACGATGTGGTCGGACTTGAAGGTGCCGTCCTCCTGCGAGTGGGACTGGAGGATGCTGCGCGGGCCGAGGGTGCAGTCGTCGCCGATCGTGGTGAGGGTGCGCTCGGTGATGGCGGCGCCGTCGTCGAAGACCCGGCGCCCGATCCGCACGCCCAGCAGCCGCCAGGCCAGGTTCTTGAACGGTGTGCCGTTGAGCGCGACGAGGAAGGCGGAGGGCACCTTCCACAGCCGCTCCTGCCACCAGAAGTGCGGGTCGTAGATGGAGCACAACCGGGGTACCAGCGGCCGGAACCGGGTGATGAGCCGCTCGACGAGCACGTAGTACCCGGCGGTCAACACGAGCCCGAGGACCAGGGAGGCGCCGACCAGCGCACCGGCGGCGACGCCGTGCGTGCCGTGCACGGCCAGGGCCGCGAAGCCGAGCACCGTGAAGAGCAGGGAGTGCAGCCAGCGGACGAACAGGAACAGGCCCATCGTGCGCAGGTTGTAGCGGTTCTTCGCGGCGAGCCGGCGGACGAACTCGTCGCCCTCGCGCAGATGGTCGAAGCTGCTGTCCCGCTCCACCGTCCGCGGGATCTCGAAGGACGGCGAGCCCAACAGGCCGACGTTCTCCCGGACTTCACCGTCGAGCGGGACCATCACCTTGGTCGCAAGCAGGACGTTCTCGCCGGTACGGCCCCCGGAAGGGTAGGCGATGTGGTTGCCGAGGAAGCTGTGCGGCCCGATCTCCGCCCGCGAGACGCGGAACGACGTACCGGAGTAGTCGGCGTTGAGGACCGACAGCCCGTCGGCGACCATCGTGCCGCGGCCGACGGAGACCAGGTAGGGGGTCTCCTGCCGTACCTCCGTACCGAAGTTGGAGCCCGTCTGTTCGACGTGCGAGAGGTCGTAGCCGATGGCCCGCAGATAGTGGACGACGTAGGAGCTGTCGCCGGTCAGCCACAGGAAGAACTTCAGGTTGGTCATGCGGGTGATGGCCCGCTGCGCCCCGTAGTGCAGGCCGTACAGCGGATACACCTGGTCCGGCCGGATCACCAGGTTCAGCAGCCGGGGGACCACGGACACGCTCACGGCTCCGACCACCATCACGGCGACGAAGAGCGCGAGGGACACGCCCAGGGCCTCGGCGTAGAAGCGGAGCGAGGTCATGTCGGCCACGTCCGGGTCGAACAGCGCGTCCAGCTGGGGAGCCAGGTCCAGCAGCAGATAGCCGCCCCCGACTGCCAACGGCACGTAGAACAGAAGGAGTTGGAGGAGGCTGGCGAGGCCGTAGGCGGCCCGGCGGGCGGTGGAGCAGGGGGCCGCGGGGACCCGTACGTAGTCCACGTCCGTGGGCTGGGCGGGCGAGCCGTGCCAGCGCAGGCCCGCCGGGACCGCCTGGCCCTCGTACAGGGTGGACGAGTGGCCGAGTTGGGCCCCGTCACCGATCGACGTGCCGATGTCGAGGACGGTCTTCTCACCGACGTACACATCCCTGCCCAAGGTGACCGGGCCGGTCTGGATACGGCCGGCGACGGCCCGGTAGCAGAGGAAGTGGGCGTCCTTGCGGATCACCGTGCCCGCGCCGACCGTGAGCAGGTCGGTGCAGACCGGGAGGCTGGGCGAGAGGATCGTGACGCCTTTGCCGATCCGCGCGCCGAGCGCCCGCAGATAGAGCACGTAGAGCGGGTTCCCGGCGAACAGGACCATCGGGTTGGCGTGCAGCAGCGCCTTCACGGTCCAGAAGCGCAGATAGGCGAGGCCCCACACCGGGAACTCGGTCGCCTTCCAGCGGCCGATCAGCACCCACTTGGCGACCACCGGCAGGGTGCACATCCCTACGAAGACGGCACCGCCGAACACGACCGACCGCACATAGACGTCGACGGCCCCCGCACCGGCGTTGATCCACTCGTAGCCCTCGACGGTGACGAGCCCCGTGAGGAAGCAGTACGTGGCGAAGACCAGCAACTGCGCGGCCCCGCACAGGACATACCGCAGGCCGCTGCCGGGCGCCGGGGCCTCGGCGGGCGGTGCGGCGGGCGCTTCGGCCGGGGCGCCGCCGAGCGCCGCCGCCAGACTCCGGATCGTCGGATGGCCGTACACGTCCTTCATCGACACCGACGGCAGATCGTCGCGCTTCCTGACACGGGCACAGAAGTGCGCCATGACCAGGGAGTTGGCGCCGAGATCGTCGAAGAAGTGGCTGTCGAGCGGTACTTGGTCCGTCTTCACGACCCCGGCGAGCACTTCGGCGAGGATCCGCTCGATGTCACCCCCGGCGCCGGACAACTGCGTCTGCTGCGTCTGCTTGATCGGATCGGTCGGCGGTATGGACGCCAACTCGATCGGTTTTCCCCCCACTGTTCCCCCCACGATGAAGCTCCTTAGCGGTGCTGGTCCTGGCTTTCGGTTCGTTCGGATCGTTGGACGGGCAGTTCGGCCGGGCTCCCCTGTGCCCGCGCCCGCTCCCATGCCCCGGCTCGCCGCGCCGTCCCCGCGACCAGGGCCTCCAGGGGTCCCCGGCCCCTGGTGAGCCGCCAGACGGCCGCGAAGAGCAGCGAGCCCGCGACCAGTACGGCGTACTGGAGGTCGGGGGAGCCGTCGAGCGCTCCGGTGGCGAGGAACAGGACATGGGCGGTGTAGAGGGTCAGCGGCATGCTTCCGGCCGCCGCCAGCGGGAGCAGAGCGCGCCGCACCCCGGTGATCCGGGTCAGCAGCAGGACCGCCGCGAGCAGTGCGGTGGCCGAGCCGAGGGTGTGCAGCATGTCGAACGGCGAGGTGGAGTGCGGCGCCCGGGAGAGCATCGACCACCAGGTCTCGCCGTCCGGGGTGTCCCACAGGGCCTCGTCGCGGGCGTGCGGCCCGGTCGCGTCGTAGAACTCGTTCTCCTGGAGCCGCTCAAGGCCGCCCCAGCGGAAGAGCCACAGCGAGCAGACCAGCCAGGAGGTGGAGGCGAGCGCCAGTCCGGCGGTCAGCAGCCGGGTCGCGGTGCGCCGGTCGAAGAGGTCTAGGCGCCCGATGGCGAGCCCGGCACAGAGGTACGCCGTCCACGCCAGGACCGGATAGTCGCCGTGGACCAGGAGGTCGCCGAGGAGACCGGCCGGGTCGGTGACGACGTCCTGGAGCGTCGGGTCACCGTCGAAGGCGGGTTCGGGCAGCGCTCCCTGCAACAGGTGGACGAGGAACGGCGCGACCACGCCCAGCCCGAGGGCGATACAGGCCAACGTCCGTGCCCGCAGGGCCAGCAGAGGCAGCGCGAGCAGGAACAGCAGAGCGTAGAAGGCGAGGATGACGTCGACTTCGAGGCCGGCCGCGTTGGCGGCGTAGCCCAGCGTCAGTCCGATCAGACCGACGGACAGTGCCCGTGCGGCGACCGAGGCGAGCGAGCCGCGGTCGACCCGGGGCGTACGGCCGCCGGTCGTGAAGGCCAGGCCGACACCGGCGACCAGGGCGAAGGTCGCCGAGGACCGGCCGCCCGCCAGCTGCCAGGCCACCGTCGGCGAATCGTCCGGCTCGAACGCTCCGAATACATGCACGGAGAACATACCGAGTAACGCGAGGCCACGGGCCACGTCCACACCGGCGATGCGCGGTGTCGATAAAGGCATGAGTAGCTCCGTAAATTGGAAAATTGGCACGATGGATTTCACGTCCGCTGTGCGTCCGCGGTGCAGCTGTGAGCGGGAGTGACAGTTGACGCGATATGGGAAACGGCGTACGGGACGAATTGACGTGTCAGTGGAAAATGTCGATGAGCGCGGCGTGCGGCACGGCGTCGATCCGCACGGTTTCCGTACGGATCACGGGCAACGCGGCTCGATCGGGCTTGGTCGGAGCCCGGGTGCCCCCGTGTCGTGGTGCTTCGCACTCCCTTGGGTGGGTGTGCCCCGGAGAATGCAATCCGAATTGTTTCGACCCGGTTATGAACGGGTCAAGCGTCACCGGCGTAATGTCGCTTTCCTGTTACAGAGTCACGACTTTTCGTACGGAATACGACCGCGTGTGCGGACCCCTCACCTGGGAGCTTTCCGTAGGGCAGGTGTAATTGCCGGGCGGTATTCCGTTTGGGCGCGCCGAAATATGGCCGCCAAGTGCATGACAGAAATAGTATTCGATTTGCCTGCTGAATCGTTCCTTTCCGTTTCCACTGGGTTTCTCTTCGTTTTCTGGCGCGTCACGGGAAGGAAGGGGAGGGAGCGGCGTGCGGGTGCCGGGCCCTGACCGGGGCACCGGAGGGTGAGAGGGGTACCGCCCGCCCGATACCGTTAGGGCGTGCAGGCAGCAAGTGAACTTCCCGAGAGCCCCAGCGGCCGACTCCATCGCGCGCGCGTCCTCTACCGGAACGTCTCGAAGCGCAGGACCGCATGGCTGTTGCTCAAGGACACCGTCAACTCGTGCATCGAGTACCGGATCCTGGGTCTGGCCGCGGAGGCGGCCTTCTTCACGCTGCTGTCCGTGCCGCCGCTGCTGCTGAGCCTGATCGGTCTGCTCGGCTACGTCGACGACTGGACCGGCACCGACACCATCACCAGCCTGGAGACCAACATCCTGGAGGCGTCCCGGACGGTCCTGTCCGACAAGGGCGTCACCGAGATCGCCCGGCCGATCCTGGACGACGTGATGAAGGGCGGCCGGCCCGACGTCATCTCCATAGGGTTCCTGTTCGCCCTCTGGTCCGGCTCCCGCGCGGTGAACGTCTTCATCGACACCATCACCGTCATGTACGGCCTGGACGGCGTCCGAGGGATCGTCAAGACGCGGCTCGTCGCCTTCGTCCTGTTCGTCGTAGCCCTGCTGATCGGCTCGGTCGCGCTGCCGCTGATGGTGGCGGGCCCGGACGCCGTACTCAACGTCCTGCCATGGTCGGAGACGCTCGTACAGGTCCTGTACTGGCCCGTCGTCATCCTCCTCTCCATCGCCTTCCTGACGACGCTGTTCCATGTGTCGGTCCCGGTGCGCTCACCGTGGATCGAGGACGTCCCGGGCGCGCTGGTGGCCCTCGGGATGTGGGTGCTCGGCAGCTTCCTGCTGCGCATCTACCTGACCAAGACGATCGAGGGCGCGACGATCTACGGATCGCTCGCGGCGGCCGTCGCCGTCCTCCTGTGGGTCGGCGTCTCGGCCTTCGCCGTGCTCGTCGGGGCCGCCGTCAACGCGGCGATCGACCGTGTCTGGCCGGCCGCCTCCACGGCCGCCGCGCGTGCCGCCAACGAGAGGCTCCGCGAGGAGGAGGCCGCGGAGTACGTCGCCCGGATGACCGCCGCCCGCACCTACGAGCACGACGACGACCCCGACGACCCGGCGGACATGCCCTCCGAGTTCCCGGAACGCTGGTCGCGCTTCCTGCCCCCGGAGGACGTGACGTCCCGTCTGCGGGCGCATGTGAAGAGCACACCCAAGACGGGGGAGGGGCCGCCCTCCGCGAAGTGACGGGGGGCGGGGCGCGGCCCGGGCTTTTCTTCGCCCCCGCCGCCCCTACCCGTCCCATCCTTCTGGGGGCTGCCGCCCCCAGACC